>NZ_CP033004.1:305106-326337 GCF_005080745.1 Buchnera aphidicola (Melaphis rhois)
TAACATTATGTGTTTCATCTCAATCGGGTTGTGCTTTATCATGTACCTTTTGTTCTACTGGAAGACAAAAATTTAATAGAAATTTAACTACATCAGAAATAATAGGACAGATTTGGTATGTTGGTAAATTAATATATGACAAAAAATTAAATAATTTGAGAAAAATCACTAATATAGTAATGATGGGTATGGGAGAACCATTGTTAAATTTAAATAATGTTGTTAATTCATTAAAAATTATGATGGATACTTTAGGATTTAACTTTTCAAAAAATCACGTAACTATATCTACTTCAGGTATTGTTCCTGCTTTAAAAAAATTAAAAAATATGATTGACGTATCACTGGCTGTTTCTCTTCATGCACCTAATGATACAATTCGAAATCAATTAATGCCAATTAATAAGAAATACAATATTCGTGCTTTGTTGAATTCAGTAAAATCATATCTTAATACTTCTTATGCTAATAGAGGACGAGTAACAATAGAATATGTTATGTTACATAATGTCAATGATACTTTACAGCATGCAAAAGAACTAACATTGTTACTGCGAGATATTCCCAGTAAAATTAATTTAATTCCATGGAATATTTTATCAGAAAGTTGTTATATTCCTAGTAGTGATACTAGTATAAAGAATTTTGCTAACTTTCTGATTAAAAAAGGATATATTACTATTATTAGAAAAACACGAGGTTACGATATTAATGCAGCTTGTGGGCAATTGACAGGAAAAACAATTAATTGTATTAATATAAGTAAACGTTAAACTTTGTTCTGATATTACTTTTGTGACATTTTGTATTATAAATGATTGTGATATTACAAACATATTTATTACTTTTTAAAGTACGTTTAATAAATTTAAAATAATATTTAAGATAAAATATCTTTTAAATAATGGATACAAAAATGAATATAAATCAATGTATTAAGAGACGAAAATCAGATCGAATTTATGTTGGAAATGTTCCTATTGGGAATAATGCACCTATCTCTGTTCAAACTATGACGAATACTGAAACTACTGATATTACTTCTACAATACAACAAATTATTAATTTAAAACATGTTGGAGCAGATATTATTCGAATTTCTATTCCGACAATGGAAGCTGCTGATGCTTTTAAAAAAATTAAAAATCAAGTAGATATCCCATTGATTGCAGACATACATTATAATTATAAAATAGCGATAAAAGTATTGAATAATGGAGCTGATTGTTTAAGAATTAATCCTGGTAATATTGGAAATAAACGAAAAATTAAACAAGTAATAGATTGTGCAAAATATAACAATGTACCTATTAGAATTGGTGTAAATTCTGGATCATTAGAAAAAGATATACTAGAAAAATATAAATCCCCGACACCTGAAGCATTGTTAGAATCAGCTATGAGGCATATTGACTACTTAGATAATTTTAATTTTGATCAATTTAAAGTTAGTGTAAAATCTTCTAACATGTATATAGCCGTCAAAGCATATAAATTATTAGCTAAACAAATAACTCAACCTTTGCATATAGGTATAACCGAATCTGGGGGATTCAGAAATGGAACAGTTAAATCTTCTATTGGAATTGGGTTATTATTATTAGATGGTATTGGTGATACAATTAGAATTTCATTGGCAGAAAATCCTATAGAAGAAGTCAAAGTAGGATTTGATATTCTTAGATCTCTAAATATTCGTTTAAAAGGCATTAATTTCATTGCTTGCCCTACTTGTTCTAGACAAGAATTTGATGTTATTAAAACAGTTAAAATACTTGAAAAAAGATTAGAAGATGTTACAACGCCTATGGATGTTTCTATTATTGGATGTTCAGTTAATGGTTTAGGAGAAGCTCTTACGTCAACTATAGGCATTACTGGATACAGAAAAGATAGCGTACTATATAAAGATGGTGTTCGTCAATTATCACGTATTAAAAATAATCAAATTATTGATGAATTAGAAAAAGAGATTCGTAATAAATCTAAAAAATTATTGTCTTTAACATAAATGCTAATATATGAAATAGAATTTAATTCTGAAAGCAGTTAATATACTAGAATAATAAAGTTTATATATTTGTATTGATAAATTAACGTTTGATCATTTAATGTTCTAGAAAGGTAAATATGTGGCTAACATAATTCAATCTGTAAAAGGAATGCATGATTATATTCCTAAAGATATTCAGATTTGGCAATATATAGAGAAGATTTTTAAAAATGTGTTAAATAGTTATAGTTATCAAGAAATTCGTTTTCCTATTATAGAAAAAACAGAATTATTTCAACGTGGAATCGGAAATACTACTGACATAATTGAAAAAGAAATGTATTCGTTTAAAGACAAAAAAAATAGTAATCTTACATTACGCCCAGAAGGAACTGTAGGATGCATGCGTTCTTGTATTAAAAATGGATTGTTAAGACATTCTGAACAAAGACTGTGGTATTTAGGACCTATGTTTCGTTATGAAAAGCCGCAATGCGGAAGATATCGACAATTTCATCAATTAGGTATTGAATCGTTTGGTTTAATAGGTCCTGATATTGATTTAGAAGTCATTATGTTAGTGCAAAGAATCTGGAAGTATTTACATATTTCTCAATATATTAACTTAGAATTAAATACTATTGGATCGATACATGATCGAATCAATTATAAAAAGTCATTATATTTATATTTTAAAAAATATGAATCATTATTAGATAAAGACTGTCAACGTCGACTTTATACAAATCCATTTAGAATATTAGATAGTAAAAATGACAGTATAAAAGAAATTATTGATGATGCTCCTATTTTAACTGACTATATTGATGATGATTCTTCAATACATTTTGAACAATTATGTAAACTTATGGATAAAATAGGCATTTCTTATATAGTTAATTATAAATTAGTTCGAGGATTAGATTATTACAATAAAACAGTTTTTGAATGGACAACAAATAAATTAGCATCAAAACATACTATTTGTGCAGGTGGTAGGTACGATTATCTTTCAAAATATTTAGGATCTATTTCCGTTCCTGCTATAGGTTGTGCGATTGGAGTAGAACGTCTCATATTATTATTGAAGTCATTAAAAAATCAATCATTGAATGTTATACTTTGCATTGATATTTTTATTATTTTTTTACAAAAAGAAATAGAATTACATGCTATAAAATTATCTGAAAATGTTCGAACAGCCTTTCCGGATAAAAATGTTCAAATAAACTTTCTAAATAGCAATATTACAAAACAATTTCGTAAAGCAAATAGGTTAGGTGCACGAATAGTATTATTATTAGGCCTGATAGAGGTAAAAAATAAAACAGTATTAATAAAAGATTTAAAGTTTAAAAAACAAAAAATATCTTTAATTAAAAATGTAATTCAGGAATTGAAATTGTTTTTTGTAGAAGATAATTTATAAAATAAAAAAATTATTAATTGAAGTAAAAGGATCTGTTTATGCTTAACATTTTTAAAAATATTAAAGAATACGATTTAGATTTATGGAAAATGATAAAAGAAGAGAATAATCGTCAAGAAAATCATATTGAACTAATCGCTTCGGAAAACTATGCTAGTTCATGTGTAATGGAAGCACAAGGATCTGTATTAACAAATAAATACGCAGAAGGATATCCAAAAAAAAGATATTATGGAGGTTGTGAATATGTAGATATGATTGAAGAATTAGCAATAAATCGTGCAAAAACTTTATTTAATGCAGATTATGCTAACGTACAACCTCATTCTGGATCACAAGCTAATTTTGCTGTATATAATGCACTATTAAATCCAGGTGACACTATATTAGGGATGAGTCTTTCTCACGGTGGTCATTTAACACATGGATCTAAAGTTAATTTTTCCGGAAAATTGTATCGATCTATTTCGTATGGATTAGACAAGTATGGTGATATCAATTATTCTCAAATAGAAAAGTTAGCTAAAATCCATAAACCTAAAATTATTGTTGGAGGTTTTTCCGCATATTCTGGAATATGTAATTGGAAGTTGTTAAGAAACATTTCTGATACAGTTAATGCATATCTTTTAGTTGATATGGCTCATATTGCTGGTTTGGTAGCTGCAAATTTATATCCTAATCCTCTGAAATACGCACATATTGTAACAGCTACTACACACAAAACTTTAGCTGGTCCTAGAGGAGGGTTAATATTAGCAAAAGGTAAAAACAATGATTCTTTATACAAAAAAATAAATTCTTCAGTATTTCCTTGTTGTCAAGGTGGGCCATTAATGCATATCATTGCTGCTAAAGCAGTTGCATTTAAAGAAGCAATGAATCCTAATTTTAAAACATATCAAATCCAAGTGGTTAAAAATGCTCAACTTATGGTAGAAATTTTTATAGATCGGAAGTATAATGTTGTTTCAGGGAAAACATATAATCATCTTTTATTATTAGATTTATCAAATAAAAGTTTAACAGGGAAAGATGCAGAAACTGCACTAGGATTAGCTAATATTACTGTTAATAAAAATAGTATACCTAATGATTCTCGAAATCCATTTATTACTTCTGGAATACGTATAGGAACACCAGCAATTACTCGTAGGGGTTTAAAAGAACTTGAAGTATATAAATTGTCTCATTGGATTAGCGATATATTAGATAATATTCATGATGTCAAAAATATTTTTCAAATAAAAGAGAAAATATTAGATTTATGTAATGCATTTCCTGTCTATAAACCTATCTAAAACGATTTTATAATATTATACCATCTTTACCCAGATGAGATGGTGTAAATTGGTTATAGAAAATATTTGATAAAACATTTATTTACATGTGAATAGGTAACATAACGGTATTTTCAGGATAATAGAATTTTTCTAAATTATAGCAATACTTTATGTAGCCTAAAAATTTAGATTTTAAATATTTTTTTAAAATAATAATATATTCTTCATCATATTTATTTTTAGGATATAAATAATTTGCAACCCATCCGAAAAAAATTAAACCAGAATCGATAATAGCTTTTTGTGTTAAAATGGCATGATTGATACAACCTAATCTTATTCCTACTACTAAAATAACACTTAACTTTTCTTTAATTACCCAATCTGCAAAAGTAACATCTTCAGATAATGGAGTAAACCATCCGCCAGCACCTTCTATTAATATATAATTACATTTTTTTTTTAGATTGCTCAAACCTAATGATAATACATCAGTACGAATAGGAGTAGAACATATTTTACTGGCAACATGTGGACTAATGGGTTCAGGAAAAAAGAACGGATTAACTTCGTTATAAGTTAATATAACAGAACTAAAACATTGTAGTAAATATGCATCATTATTTTTATTATTGTCTTTTCTTGATCCAGAAGCAACAGGTTTATATCCAGCTGTATAGTATCCATGAGATTTTGCTAATTTTAATAATAAAATACTATAAGTTGTTTTACCTACATTAGTGTCAGTTCCTGTTATAAACCAACAATTTTTCATAAATATATCACCCCAAAAACTAATTTATAAGTCAATGAATATCCATTCTTATTACGTGGCCAAGACTGTTTTAATATTTCTATCTTTTTTTTTGTAACAATTTTATTAGTAGTTCTATTGACATAATTAGCTCCTACTTTTTTAATAGACATCATTGCTTCTAACACTTTTGAAAAAGATAGTGTAATCCAAACGCTATCTATAATAGTATTTTTTTTTTGACATACAGACGAAATTTCTTGAATAGTTAAAAAATCATTTACATGACAATGTGAATCTATAGCGCTCCATGCTTGTTTGAGTTCTGATAATGATCCGTCTGCGATAGTAGAAAATAAAATTATTCCTCCAGGCTTGGTTACTCTACACAGTTCTGAAATACCTTTGGATAAATTATGACACCATTGCAAAGATAAATTACTCCAACATAAATCAAAAATATTGTTATTGATAGGTAATGCCTCAATATCAGCTTGTAAATAATAATCAGCTACTTTTGATTGTTTAGCATATAAGATCATATTTCTGGATAGATCTAACGCTGTTACTTTGTTTCCATATTGTTTCCATTTTTTACTAAACCACCCGGTTCCACATCCTGCATCAAGAATCGAAATATTAAATTGTAATTTTGTTTTTGATAATAATATATTTCCAGAAACTTTCTGTAAAGTTGAATTAAAATCATAATTTTTTGCAGCTCTGTTAAATGCATACTCTATTTTTCTCTTGTTTGTTATATAATTCATATAATTTCTCGATAAGATAATCAATATCATTTTCTGTATGTATAGAGTTGAGTGTAATACGTAATCTTGCTTGATGAATTGGTACAGTTGGAGGACGTATAGCATTTATCCACAATCCTGATAATTTTAATTGCGATGATAATTGAGTAGCTTGTTCATTATCTCCTATTATTATAGGTTGAATTGCTGAAAGTGAATTATTTAATTTAAGAGGTAAATTTCTTGATTTTTTAAGAAAATATTTAATGTTATTATTTAATTTACTACGAAGATCATCTGATTGTTTAATATATTTTAATGCTTGTTGTATTGTATATGCTTGTGCTGCTGGCATAGCTGTACTGAACATGATGTGTTTAGAAAATTGTATAATATATTCCGCTATATCGTTATTACACAGTACAGCAGCGCCACTAACTCCAAATGCTTTACTAAAAGTAATAGTAATAATATCTGGTTTTACACCTTGATTCATGCAACTTCCCCTCCCCTGTCCACCTAATACTCCAATTCCATGAGCATCATCTACTAATAGTAGGCTTTTTACTTTCTTAGAAAAATTTAAAATAGGAAGTAATGGAGAGTAATCTCCATCCATACTAAAAACTCCTTCTGTAAGAATTAATGTTCCTCTACCATTTGAAGAATAATATTGACGTTTTAAGCTATTAATTTCATTATGTGCAAACCTATATAATTTTCCTGGACTATTATGTGCCGGTATTAATAATGAAGCATGAGAAAATCTATCAGCGAAAATTTGATCTCTTTTTTTAATTAATGTCATAATTACTGACTCGTTAGCAGTAAAGCCAGAAATAAATAGTATTGCTTTATGGTATCCCATCCATTCTGCAAGTTCTTCTTCTAAAGATTGATGTATTTTGCTATATCCAGTAATAAAGCTAGATCCACATGATCCAATTCCATATTGATCCGCACCCTGTTTCCAGGCACGTATTATTCTTTCATCATTGCTCAGTCCCAAATAATCATTACTAGAAAAATTTATATATTTAGTATTATTAATTTTAATTAATCCATTTTTATTACTTTGAATTGCAATTCGAGTTCTAAATTGTAATTTTTTGAGATGTGTATTTATATCATTAGACATTCTTAATTTCCAGATCATTATTTTCCTGCATTGTAATATTGTTGATTTTCTATGATATTTTTATTCTTAAAAATATCATTTATATTTCTATGATTATGTGCATTAATACAATGATTTTTCGAATGTAATCCTAATTTCTTGAATAGACTTAAATCGTTTTCTCGTTCAGGGTTAGCAGTAGTTAGTAATTTACATCCATAAAAAATTGAATTAGCACCTACCATAAAGCACATTGCCTGTGTTTGTTCATTCATATTTTTTCTACCAGCTGATAAACGAATATAAGACTTTGGCATCATAATTCGTGTAATTGCAATAATTCGTATTACATCAAACATATCTACATCTTTATTATTTTCCATAGGTGTACCTTTAACTTTTACTAGCGTATTTATAGGAATACTTTCTGGAGCTTGTGATAAATTAGATAACTGTATTAAAAATTTTATTCGATCGCTAGTTTGTTCTCCAAGCCCGATTATTCCTCCTGAACACACTTTCATTCCGGTGTTTCTTATTATGTTTAAAGTATTTAATCGATCTTGATAACTTCTAGTTGTTACAATTTCTTTATAAAAGCTTTCTGAAGTATCTAAATTATGATTATAAAAATCTAATCCAGCTTGTGCTAGTCTTTCTGCTTGGTATCGACTCAAAGTTCCTAGTGTCATACATGTTTCCATTCCCATGTTTTTCACTTCTTTAATGATTTTTTCTAAATATGGCATATCTCTATCTTTAGGATTTTTCCAAGCAGCTCCCATACAAAAACGTTCAGAACCCAATTCTTTAGCTCTTTTAGCAGATTTTAATATTGTTTCTATTTCTAATAATTTTTCTTTTTTTATATTTGTTTTGTATCTAGAACTCTGAGAACAATATTTACAATCTTCTGGACATAAACCTGTTTTTATTGATAATAGAGTACTAATTTGTATTTCATTTGGATTAAAATATTTTCTATGAATCGTTTGAGCAAGAAATAAAACATCAAAAAGAGGCGAATCAAATAATAATTTTACTTGTTCAAAATCCCATTTTTTTTTCATTTTTAACTCCATTAATTATCTATTTAAGTAAATAACGGTTTATAATTGTAATTTACATTCTTCGAAATAATATTTCATCATGAATAAATCTGATTTAATGTTCGATCAACAACATATATGGCATCCTTATAGTTCAATGATTAATCCTTTACCATGTTATTTAATAAAGTCGGCTAAAGGAATTTTTTTAACTTTAGACGATGGACGTCAGTTAATTGATGGTATGTCTTCATGGTGGTCTGTTATTCATGGATATAATCATCCTAGGCTAAATCGTGCTTTAAAAACACAAATTAGTCGAATGTCACATGTAATGTTTGGTGGAATTACACATTATCCAGCTATTTCATTATGTCGAAAATTAATTAAAATTACACCAAAAATACTAAGTTGTATCTTTCTTTCCGATTCAGGCTCTGTTGCTATTGAAGTAGCAATAAAAATGGCATTACAATACTGGAAAGCATTAAACAAAAACAGAACCACATTTTTAACAATTAAAAATGGATATCATGGTGATACGTTTTCTGCAGTATCATTAAGTGATCCTATGAGTTCTTTTCATAACTTATATTGTGATTTTTTTCCTAAAAATTTGTTTTCTGATGCTCCTAAGTGTTCATTTTACAGTAAATGGGATGAACAAGATATACATTCATTTAATTATTTAATTGAAAAAAATAAAGATATTATTGCAGCTGTAATTTTAGAACCAATTGTTCAGGGTATTGGTGGAATGAATTTCTACCATCCTATGTTTTTAAGAAAAATAAGAACATTGTGTACTGAATTCAATATTCCACTAATTTTAGATGAAATCGCTACAGGATTTGGTAGAACTGGGAAATTTTTTGCTTTTGAGTATTCACGTATTGTTCCAGATATCCTTTGCATCGGGAAAGCTATGACAGGAGGTATGATAACTTTATCTGCAACATTAACTACAAGAAAAATTGCAGAAACTATTAGTAGTAGTGCGTCAGGATGCTTTATGCATGGCCCTACGTTTATGGCTAATCCCTTAGCATGTGCAGTAGCAAACGAAAATATAGCAATACTCCAAGAAAAAAGTTGGAAAAAACAAGTAAAAAATATTGAAAAATATTTTAATTTGTTTTTATCACCATTATTAAATCATCCAAACGTAAAAGATATTCGAATTTTAGGTGCTATTGGTGTTATTGAATGTATGCGTAATATAAATATTGCAAGAATACAAGATTTTTTTGTAAAAAAAGGTGTTTGGATACGGCCGTTTCATAATATAATTTATCTTGTTCCATCTTATATCATTGATAAAAGTTCTTTAAAAAGACTTATACATGTTATATCTATTGCATTAAATTATAAGCACTTGTTTATAGAATAAAATATTGCATTATTAATGTAGTTTATATTAATACTTTTTATTCTAATGTATCGAATGTATAGATATCCATACAGGTCTATTACCAGTTGGATATCTATTCTTAAATTTTAGTAATCCTGTTATATTATCAATACTATACACACTCATACTATTAGATCGTTCTCCAACGACAATTAAATGTTGTCCTTTTTGATCAATATCAAATGATCGAGGTTGTGTCTCTGTGTAAATATTTCCAATTACTTTTATGTATTTAATATGTTCGTTGTTTTCTACTATTGCAATAGTATTGTTGCCTCTGTTCGAACCATATATATATTTTTTACATGGAGAGATATGAATATCTGAAGACCATGCAAAACTTTTTAATTTATTTAATACAATATCAACGTTTTTTAAAAATATAACACTATTGCACAATTTATTTACATGCCATATACTTATTGTTCCATTTAGTTCGTTAATATTAAATAAACGATTAGTATTTTTTTGAAAAATCATATGTCTAGGCCCAGAATTGTTACTTAATGATATAAATTTATTTTTATTTTCTATCAAAACTCCATCAGGTGTAAAATTATATAAATAAATTCGGTCTGTTTTTAATGATGATACAAACAAGTTCCGATTATTATAATGCATTAGTGATGCATGACATCCTTTTATTCCTTGTATAGTTTGTATTGACGATTGGGGAATACCTAATGAGTTAGTTATAGTAACATTAATGCAATTAAAATGA
Organism: Buchnera aphidicola (Melaphis rhois); assembly: GCF_005080745.1. Taxonomy (NCBI): domain Bacteria; kingdom Pseudomonadati; phylum Pseudomonadota; class Gammaproteobacteria; order Enterobacterales; family Erwiniaceae; genus Buchnera; species Buchnera aphidicola. Next base: position 315,613 of record NZ_CP033004.1, read on the forward strand.
TAGGAACTAGAGAACAGATATTTTTCTGTTTTATCCATTTCAAAATGATTAATACTAAAAGGAACATTATAGAATCCCATTTCTATTAAAGTACCACTTTTTTCAATTTGATATGAGTTAATACAAAATTTTGGACGTATTCCTACATATAAACAATTTTTACCTTTTACAATAAAAATAGGTTGCGGTTCACCATTGAGTTTTAATACTTGAATTAAATTTAAAGATGAATCGGAATTTAATTCCCATACTTCAATTTGTTGACTATTAGCACTAGAAACATAAACTATTTGTTTCATATTTTATATTATCCTTAATTAAAAGTCGTATACTATCAAATTAAGTTTAGATGACTATTTTATAAGTAATACAACGTAGAACGTTTATAGGTCGAAAAATTACTATTTTATTAATATAAACTTTTTTATTTTTTTATTAATACAATTATGTTTATATCTATGTAAGAATTTTTTCATTAAACAATGTGTATGTTAAATCTAATTTAATACCAGTACATTTATATATAAAGTAAATTAGATTTATAAGAAATCACAATATTTATATTATTTAATTGTATTAAATAATATAATAAATAAATACTATTATTTAACAATATAATATAATTGAATGTAATTTTAGTATAATAATTAGTACGTATATTTTAATATTTGATTTAATTATTTGAATAAAAAATTTAATCTTATTTGTTATGAAATAATTTGTATTGTATTATTTTATTAAAATGTAAAGATATATATCGTAAAAATTAAATACATTTCAATAATTTTATATTAATTTTATGTTATTATATTAAACAAAATTGCATTACTAATTTATTTATTATATTTTATTTCTATAAATATAATTACATATTTATATTATTTATAATTTAAAATCATAAATTAGAAATCTTGAATAGTATTTTAAATAAATTTATCATTAGGTAGTTTAAAATAATATTATTTTGTCGTATTAGTTTTTGTAATTTAGTCTAAATAATTTAACATAAAAATTAAACTATGCATGTTGATACGTTTTATTTAAATTTCTTTATTAAATTTTAATCGAACAATTTTAATATAAATTAAATTCTTTAACAAATTAAAATTGGAATTTTTTAAAATATTATATTTATTTTATATTTATTTAAAAATATTTTCTTCAGTAACGTTAAAGTTAATGTATTTTAATATTATTTAAAATATATGTACTTATTTATAAGTTTCTAATTTTTTAATTCCAATTATTAATTTATAATATATAAAAATTAAATTTTCTAATAGTTAATATTATTTATTGACTATGAGTACATAGACTTTATAGAAACGTACAATTTATAACTATTTTTAATGCTAAAAGATTAAATATTTAATTTCAATACCTATGTCTGAGTTAAATTTAAACTTTAACGTCACTGTATTTATATTTAAAACATATAATTACAGGACTAATTTTTGATTTTTTAATAAATATTTTATTTCAATTATTATAAAATAAACAATTATAAGTTCAATTTTTTATGTAAGTAACATCTTATGTTATAAACTATAAAAATATATTGTTAATTTTATTACATATATTTCATATTATTGAAATATAAATATATAAAATATATGACATCAAATATTTAAATTAAAATTACTAATATTCTTTTATTTTAATATTTTACATATAAATATGCTTAAAAAGTATACTGTGTCTATAATATTAGTTTGAATTCAATAAAAAATTATTTTTAGTAGAATAATCGTTTAATTATTTTTACTATTTAATATACTAGAATAGTATAAATATTAATTGATATTATAGTACTATAAGTGATTAATATCTATTTTGTTAAATAACAAAAATTATGTTATTTTTTAATAAACTAAAATAATTACTATATACTTAATGATAAATATTTGACGATAACTATAAAACCATATTGTAGCTTTAAAATATCACTTTTACGTTATTTTAAATATTTCAATAAAAAATTATTATAAGATACTTTGATATGAATTTGTTTGTCTTATTTTTCATAGGAGTTCGATATTTTTTTAGTACATCTAGTAACCTTTTTAATAAACTAACAAATATATTGTCTATTATTAGCATATCACTCGGAATATCAGCTATTATTATCGTAATTTCTATTATGAATGGATTTGAAGATGAACTAAAAAATAACGTTTTAAATTTTGTTCCCCACGTTGTCATCAGTGATTCCAAAAATAATATAAATAAGTTTGTAAGTAAAAATAATAAAATTATTTCAAAAAATATAAATAAAATTTCTGAAACTATTATTAGTGATGTTATTGTTCAAAGTAATTCAGGAATGTCTATTGGTTCAGCGTTTTCTATACATAATGATGCATGTAACATATTTAAGCTTTATTTGACACATACAGATAATATCAGTTTATTAAAAAAAAATTATTATAATGCAATTATGGGTCAGGGATTAGCAGACATATTAAATATTAATATTGGTGATAAATTTAGATTAATTACTCCGAACTTTAGTCAATTATCTATATTTGGAAGTATACCTAATGAGCGCGTTTTTAAGCTAATAAATACTTTTATTACTGATAACGAAATAGATAATTATCAAATATTAGTAAATCAAGATGATTTATCTAATTTCTTACATTATTCTAAAGATAACATTACAAAATTACGTTTGTGGTTAAAGAATCCATTAGATATTGAAAATTATTTAAAAAACTTACATATACCTAATGTATTAATACAAGATTGGAGAGAGAATAAAGGAGAATTACTACAAGCTTCGAAATTAGAAAAAAATATGATGATGTTACTATTTAGCTTAGTTGTTATAATTTCTATTATTAGTTTAGTTGTTTCTGTTAGTTTGTTTATTATGGATAAGGAAAGAGATATTTCTATATTTACAACATTAGGTTTATCCAGATATAATATTATATTAATTTTTATCTTTCAAGGATTGCTTAGTGGTATAATAGGGACGTTATTAGGTACATTTCTAGGTTTATTTATCATGAATAAAACTATTGGAGTAATATCAATTATAAACTTTTTTTCGAGAGATTTTATATTACCTTGTTCTATTGTTCCACATCAAATTGCAGTAATTAATCTATTAACTATAACGTGTGTCTTATTATCTATTATTTATCCTTCTTGGAAAGCTACTTCAATATTTCCGTCAAAAAGGTTAGCCTATGAATAAGATTCCTCTATTAAAATGTACATCTATATATAAATCTTATAGAAATGAATCAAAAAAAAAATATATATTGAATAACGTTTCTTTAACATTAAAAAAAGGCGAAATGGTGTCTATTTTTGGTTCTTCTGGGTCAGGAAAGAGTACTCTTTTACACATTATAGGTGGTTTAGATTCACCTGATTCAGGAAAAATTTTTTTTTAAATAAAAATATGCATAGCATTTCTAATAAAGAACAATCTATATTAAGGAATTATCATTTAGGTTTTATATATCAACTGCATCACTTATTATTAGATTTTAATGTGATTGAAAATGTTGCTATGCCGTTGTTAATACAAAAAAAAAATAAATCAACAGCATTTGAACGAGCATATAACATTTTAAAAAATATAGGAATAGAAGGAAAAAGTAACAATTATCCTTCAGAATTATCTGGAGGTGAACGACAAAGGGTAGCTATTGCTAGAGCATTAGTTACAAAGCCTAGTTTAGTCGTAGCTGATGAACCTACTGGGCATTTAGATAAAAAAAATTCTCATCACATTTTAGATTTATTTTTACGATTTAATGATAAATATCAAATAACTTTTTTAATAGTTACACATGATCTCGGATTGTTTAAAAACATACCATTAAAAATAAGATTAGAATCTGGAAAGTTATATAAAGTTAGTCTTTAAAAAGGAAGTTGTACGGTGATTTATTTGCCTATACTAATATCTAAAAAATTTAACATTACGTTTAAAAAAAATAGCATAGCTCCTCTAGTATCTACTATTTCTAAAATTGGCATATTTGTAGGAACATTCGTTTTAATCGTGAGTTTTAGTGCTTTAAATGGATTTCAAATGGAATTAAATAACAAAATTCTATCTGTATTTCCACATGGAGAGATTTTTCCTATACATAAATCATTTCATAACTGGAAAAAAATTGAAAATTTACTAAAATTATCATCTGAGATTGTATCCATAACACCATATGTAAGTACTACAGCACTAATTAATCATACACACGGTATAAAAGGTATTCAATTAAGAGGATTAAATTTTAATAACGATCATGGATCTAATAAATTATTTAAATTTATTAATTTTAAAACGTTAAAAAACATGCAAAAAAATAATAGTCAGATATTAATTGGGAAAAATATAGCAAAACGTTTATCTATTAAAAAAGGAGATTGGATTAACGTTATTATTCCTAATAATTATAATGTTTTGACGTTATATCCAAAATATCTTTCGTTACAAGTGTTAGATTTTTTTCAAATTAATAGTAGTATAGACGATAAATTAGTTTTAATGTCTATTTTAGATTTACAAAAACATCTTAATATGCAATCTGATATTTCAGGATTAGAAATATTTGTAAAACATCCATTTGATATAAATAAAACTTTTAAAGAAATTCAAACACATTTATCAAATAATTTTGTAATTAAAACTTGGATAGCAGAATACGGTTTTATATATCGTGATATTAAATTAATAAAAACTATAATCTATTCAACTATGATATTAATTATTATTATTTCATGTTTTAGCATAGCTTCAATTACTCTATTAGAGGTATCTAAAAAAGTTAATAGTATTGCGATACTTAAAACGTTAGGATTGGATAATTATATAATAAGAATTATATTTTTAATTCATGGTATTAAATCTATATTCAAAGTAGGAATGTCATCGTTATTATTTAGTATAATATTATTATTAAATTTTAAACGTTTAATACATTATATAGAAAAATACTTAGATAGAAAAATATTGTCTGAAAATATTTACTTCATTGATTTTATTCCTATTTCTGTATCTTGTGTAGATATTATATCAATATTTTGTATACTGTTTTTGATAGGGTGTATAACTAGCTATTATCCAGCTTATTATGCGAGTAAAATTAACCCTATAGAAATTTTAAAAAAATATTAAATTATGTTGTCTAAATTAAAGTATATTTTAGTATAATAATTATTAAAATTTATTAAAAAATTAAATAAAAAAAAATTATTAAGGAAAATAATGCAGTTAATTAATCGCAGACTTAGAAACGCGCGTTATAGAAAACATAAACGAAAAATTCACCAACGTTTTAGAAACAATATCTTTGAACGGAAAATTAAAAAGTATTTTTTAATACATAACTTTTTCGAATAAAACAAAAATTTTTTTATAGATACAATATTTATTATTAATATAAAATTTTAAAATTAATGAAATTATATTTTATTAATTACAATAGTTGGAAACTAAAATACTTTTAAATTATTTTTTCTTAATAACAATAATTGGTAAAACAATGACTATTAAAGTGGGTATTAACGGATTTGGACGAATAGGTAGAATGGTATTCAGGTTAGCTCAACTGCGTTCTAATATTGAAATAGTAGCCATAAATGATTTTGTTGATACAAAATACATGGCATATATGTTGAAATATGATTCTACTCATGGACATTTTTTCGGAACAATACAAGTTAAAAATGATTTTCTTGTAATTAATAACAAAAAAATTCAAATAACAAATGAAAAAAATCCAGAAAATTTATTGTGGGGAGATTTAGAAGTTGACGTAGTAGTAGAATCTACCGGAATTTTTTTAACTACTCATGATGCTTCTAAACATATAAAATCTGGGGCTAAAAAAGTAGTGATCACTGGTCCGTCTAAAGACGACACACCAATGTTTGTTCAGGGTGTTAATTTCAATACATATTCAGGACAAAAAGTAGTTTCCAATGCGTCTTGCACTACTAACTGTTTAGCTCCTATAGCAAAAATTGTTAATGATGAATTTGGAATTATAGAAGGATTAATGACGACAATACATGCTAGTACAGCAACTCAAAAAGTCGTTGATGGATTATCAAATAAAGATTGGAGGGGAGGAAGAAGTGCTCTTCAAAATATTATTCCTTCTTCGACAGGAGCAGCTAAAGCTGTAGGAAAAGTATTACCTGAATTAAATAACAAATTAACTGGTATAGCTTTTCGAATACCTATAGCTAACGTTTCTGTAGTAGATTTAACTATTCGTCAAAAAAAATCAGCTACTTATTTAGAAGTATGTCAAACAGTAAAAAACGCTTCTAAAACGAATATGAAAAATATAATAGGATATACTGAAGAACCAGTTGTATCAACAGATTTTAATGGCAGTGAGTTAACCTCTATTTTTGATGCTACTGCTGGATTATGTTTAAACAATAATTTTATCAAACTAATAGCTTGGTATGATAATGAAACTGGATATTCTAGTAAAGTTTTGGATTTAGTAGAATTAGTGTGTTTACAATCATAAATTTAGTTATATAACTTTTATAAATTTCGTATTAACATTATACATCTTAATGTTATATGAAATTTATAATATATTTAACTCTTTTTTTAATTGGTTAGTCCATTTTATAACTCTTTCTTTACTTTTATTTGATTGTCGATCTTCGTCTATAGCTAATCCTAAAAATTCTTGTTTATTATATAAAGCTTTAGAATGTTCAAAAAAATAATCGTGGTTAGGCCATTTTCCAATAAAATTAACATGTGATTTTTGTATAGTATTGAATAAAATTCCAATTCCATCGCAAAAATATTCAGAATAATCTTCTTGATCTCCACACCCAAATAGCGCAATAGTTTTATTACAAAAATTAATTGTTTCTAAAACTGGCAAAAAGTCATCCCAATCACATTGTAATTCTCCATAATACCATGTAGATGTTCCTAATATAATCACATTATACTGTTCCATATCTTTTTTTTTAGAATTAGAAATATCATGTAATGTAGCTATATTATTACCCATATATTTTTGAATATATTTTGCTATCATTTCTGTGTTTCCTGTATCACTACCGAAAAAAATACCTATTTTTTGTTCCATATAAGCGTATTCCTATTGAAATTAAAAATTTGTGAATAAACTTTTTATAAATCGTTTAGTGTTTTATCTTTCAAGATCTATAATAACATTAGATAATATGTTCAATAAAATTGAAAAGTCTTATTTTTTAAAAAATGTTTAACTACATTTACTACAAACTTAAAGGATACAATGAAAACTAATCTTATGTGGTTTCGAAGTGATTTAAGAATACGTAATAACCTAGCTCTTTATTCAGCATGTCAAGACTGTGAAGCTACAATATTAGCTTTATTTATTTCTTGTCCACACCAATGGAAATTAAATTCAATGTCTTCTAGAAAAGCATTTTTAATCTATAAAAACATTATTTTTTTAAAGAAAGAACTAATGAAGTTAAATATTTATTTATATTATCATGAATCTACTACTTTTTTAGAGTCAGTAAACTATCTTATCAAATTTTGTCGAAAAAACAAAGTAAATAATTTATATTATAATTATGAATATGAATTTTTAGAACAGAAAAGAGATATTATGGTAATGAAAAAATTAAAAAAGTATCACATTATTTCAAATGGATTTCATAGTTCTACATTAATTCCACCTGGAGTTATTATAAACAAAAAAGGTGAAATGTACAAAAAATATAGTCATTTTAAGAACAGATGTATTTTAGAAGTATTAAAAAACTCTTTAAATGATATTTTTATACCTAAGAAAAGAAAAACTATTATACTCACATCTAATACACCTATCGTTCCATTTGATTTTAATTTTCATCGATTTAATGAACAACTATTTCCAATTGGAGAAATAAAAGTATTAAAGAAATTAAAGCTGTTTTTTAAAAACAAATTTAACAAATATTTTACCAAAAATAATTCTATATCTAATGATACTAGCATGCTTTCTGCTCATTTGTCTATTGGTGTATTGTCTCCTATGCAATGTTTATTTTTATTATTTAAATATTATCCTAACACATATGCATATTATGTTAAAAAATGTTGTTGGGTTAATGAATTAATTTGGCGTGAATTTTTTAAACATTTATTATACTTTCATCCATTATTAAGTCAACAAAAAGTATTATGTGATTGGGAAAATAATATAAAATGGAGCAACAACGAAAAACATTTTGAAGCTTGGAAACGTGGAAAAACAGGATTTCCTATTGTAGATGCTGGAATGCGTCAATTAAATCAACTTGGATGGATGCACAATCGTTTAAGAATGGTCACTTCTAGTTTTTTGGTAAAAAATTTATTGATAGATTGGAGAAAAGGAGAACAGTATTTTATGTCACGACTTATTGACGGGGATACAGCATTAAATAATGGTAATTGGCAGTGGATTTCTTCAATAGGTAGTGATAGCGCACCATATTTCCGAATATTTAATCCTATATTACAGTCTAAAAAATTTGATGCACAGGGTAAATTTATTCGTAAATACATTCCTGAATTAACAAAAATATCATATACCAATATACACGATCCTAATACATGGAATAGAAAAATACGGAGAAGAAATAGCTATCCTGAACCAATAATTAATCTTGCTGATTCAAAAAAAACAATGTTAACAGTTTTTAAACTTGCAAAATATAAACTATAACTATATAAATAAATTTATGAAAAATACTATATTAGAAAAAATCATTAATGACAAACTCAATTCTTTAAAATATAACGATTATATTCCAAACGGATTACAAATAGAAGGCGTTTCAGAGGTAAATAAGGTTATAACTGGAGTTACAGCTTGTCAGGAACTATTAGATGTTGCTGTTAAACGTCAAGCACAAGCTGTAATAGTACATCATGGATATTTTTGGAAAAACAACGAGAGAACTATTAAAGGAATGTTAAAAAATAGAATAAAAACTATACTCGAAAATAATATTAATTTGTATTGTTGGCATTTACCTCTAGATTTTCATCCTGAATTAGGAAATAATATTCAGATAGGAAAGATATTAAACATAAAATTAAAAGGATATATATTACCATTAGTCCCTTGGGGGGTATTTAAAAAAAAGGTAACTGAAAAAGAGATCGTTAAAATTATAAAAAATAAATTTAACAGAGTTCCTTTTCATTACAAACATAAAGCTTCTAAAATCATTCAAAAGGTTGCATGGTGTAGTGGAAAAGGACAAAGTTTTATAAATTCCGTTGCTGAATTTGGAGTAGATGCATTTTTAACTGGTGAAGTATCAGAAGAAACAATTCATGTCGCTAGAGAAAATAATCTTCATTTTTTCTCTATTGGACATCATGTTAGTGAATGCGGAGGGATAATAGCATTGACTAATTGGATAAATAATACATGTAATTTAGATGTTACTTTTATTAATGTTTACAATCCTATATGACTATATTTAATTTAGAATGATTTTACATATTATAAATATGTTTTATTAAAAGTTATAAAAATAATACATGTTCAGTTGATAATTATATAATATAAATTTTGTATAAACGTTATTAGTTTATTATAAATTTATTATATATTAATTTTTAAAAGATACACTTGTTTTAAAATTATAACAAATAATAAAGAAAACCTATAGCATTTATAATATTTATAATTCTTTTCAAGCATAATTTATATAATAAACGTAGAATGTATTTTATTAGTTACTTTGTTCTGTTATTAAATTTTTAATAGTTTTATTGTATAAATAATAACTTTTATTATTCATTATTTTAAATAATGTTAAACATTAAATATCATATTTACAATTATACTATCTATACAAGGAAATTATGAGAAAAGATGAATTTAACAGTAAATCAGATTTTTCATTATTACTGAATGCTAGCAAATGTTATTTAGAAAAAATATATCAACAATTTTTAATCAATCCGAATTCTGTTGAACAATCTTGGCGTGCTTTTTTTTCAACAATTTTTAGTAATACACACTCAAATCACAAGTTAAAGCTATATAACAATAAAAATTATAAAAGTCAAGAAAATATAATATATATAGCATCTAATATAATAAAATTTTTTCGGAGATATGGACATAAATTTTCAAATTTAGATCCATTAAACTTAACAAAACGTGAATTTTGTCCAACATTAGAATCATTTTTATTCGACATGGATATCGAAATTATTAATAAAAAATTTTTAATGAAATTATCACAATTTTCTTTTCATAATATTACTTTAAAAAAATTATATTCTACTTTATATGCAATATACTGTAGTAGTATTGGATATGAATATATGCATATCAATTGTCAATATGAAAAAACATGGATTCAAAATTATATTGAACGTGATTTAAGTCAACATACATTGTCTAATCAGGAAAAAAAAAATTTACTCCAAAATTTAATTTCAGCTGAAACATTAGAAAAATACTTTGCATCCAAATTCCCTGGTTCAAAACGTTTTTCGTTAGAAGGTTCTGAATCGTTAATACCAATGCTACAAGAGACGATACATTATGCTACTAAAATGGATGTTAACAAAATAATTTTAGGTATGTCTCATCGAGGTCGATTAAATGTATTAATTAACGTGTTAAATAAACCAATTAAAGATATATTTAATGAATTTTCAGAAATAATGAAGAAATACAATTCTAATAGTGGAGATGTAAAGTATCACATGGGATTTAACACATGTACAAATACTAA
>NZ_CP033004.1:326403-364292 GCF_005080745.1 Buchnera aphidicola (Melaphis rhois)
TATTTATGAACATAATAAACAAAGTATTTTAGCTTTATTAATTCATGGAGATTCAGCCATTTCAGGACAAGGAATAGTACAAGAAACATTAAATATGTCTCAAACAAGAGGATATAAAATAAATGGTACTATTCACATAGTGTTAAATAACCAAATTGGGTTTACTACTTCTAATTTAAAAGATATGAGAAGTAGCAAATATTGTACTGATATTGCTAAAATGATTGATTCTCCTATATTTCATGTTAACTCAGACGATCCAGAAGCAATATTATTTGTAATACGATTAGCTTTAGATTTTAAAAATAATTTTCAAAAAGATGTATTTATAGATCTTATTTGTTATAGACGTCACGGACATAATGAAATAGACGATCCCTATATCACACAGCCAATAATGTATTCAAAAATTAAAAAGCATCCTACTATTTGTAAGATTTATAGCAAACAATTAATAAAAAAAAATATAATTCATCATGAATATTTAAACGATAACGTTACAAAATATAAAAAAAGTCTTGATGAAAGATATTTAGAATATATAAATAAGACACAAGAAATACGCAAGAACATATTATATGATAATAATATTTATACTAACCCTATACAAGTAACTAAAAATATTTCCGAAAAAAAATTAAAAGAACTGGCGAAAAAAATTAATATTATTCCATCTAATATTTCTGTACATGATCAAGTTCTAAAAATATATAAAAATAGACTAAAAATGGTGAATGAAAACAAACTTTTAGATTGGGGTGCAGCAGAAACATTAGCATATGCTTCTTTATTAAATCAAGGAATTTCTTGTAGGTTGTCTGGAGAAGATGTGGGAAGAGGTACATTTTCTCATAGACACGCTACGATTTATGATCAAAAAAATGGTTCGTTATACATTCCTTTACAACATATACATTCTGAACAAGGAAAATTTTATATTTGGGATTCTACGTTGTCAGAAGAAGCTGTTTTAGCCTTCGAATATGGATATTCTATCAGTCAAAACAATACATTGACTATTTGGGAAGCTCAATTTGGAGATTTTGCAAATGGAGCTCAAATTGTTATTGACCAATTTATCTGTTCTAGCGAACAAAAATGGGGTGTAACATGTAATTTAGTAATGCTGCTACCTCATGGGTATGAAGGTCAAGGACCAGAACATTCTTCTGCTAGATTAGAAAGATACCTTCAGTTATCTGCTGAAAATAATATACAAATTTGTATACCAACAACAGCTTCTCAAATGTATCATTTGTTATGTAGGCAATCCTTTCATTTTATAAAAAAGCCTTTAATTATTATGACACCAAAGTCTCTTTTACGTCATCCATTGTCTTCTTCACCTTTATTGGAATTTTGGGGAAATACTTTTCAAGAAGTTATAAATGAAATTGATAACATAGATACTAAAATAGTAAAAAGAATAATTTTTTGCTCTGGAAAAGTATATTACGATTTATTAAATCAACGTCGTAAAAATCAGCAAAATAATATAACAATTTTAAGAATAGAACAATTATATCCATTTCCTAGTCATACACTATCTGTAATATTGCAATCTTATTTACATATCAGTGACTTCATATGGTGTCAAGAAGAACCTTTTAACCAAGGTGCTTGGTTTTATAGCCAATATCATTTAAAAAAGATATTACCTAAACAATCTCGTTTAAATTATGTGGGACGTCCTGAATCTTCATCTACAGCTACTGGATATATTAGTATTCACAAAAAACAACAACAAAGATTAGTTAACGATGCTTTAAATGTAAGTTAAATAAGAGATAATAATGAATATAGTTAATATTCTTGTTCCCAACCTTCCTGAATCAGTTACTGAAGCAACAATTATATCTTGGTTAAAAAAACCTGGTGATTTTTTAAAAGAAAACGATATATTAGTCGAAATTGAAACTGACAAAGTAGTTCTAGAAATACCATCACCTTTCGATGGGACACTAAAAAATATTATTGTGCAAACAGGACAAAAGGTGACTTCGGGACAAATTATAGGAGAATTGATCCCATCTCCTGAAAAAAATAATGTATCAACCCATTACCAAAAAAGTAAAAATGAAATTTTTGAAAACAATACGATATTTAATCCATCTGTAAAGCATTTTACACCTATGATCAGACGATTAATATCTACATATAATTTGAAAAATGTTCATATTCAAGGTACTGGAACAAAAGGTCGTATTACGCGTGAAGATGTAATGCAATATGTAAATAAAAATATTAAAAATACTGATATAAACAGTATACATGATCATAAAAATAGACAAGAAATAAAAAATAATGATAGAAATCGAAAAATTGAACGTGTAAAAATGACTTCATTGAGAAAAAAAATTGCTGAAAGATTGTTAGAAGCAAAAAATAATTCAGCTTCTTTAACTACTTTTAATGAAGTTAATATGGAACCAATTTTAAATTTAAGAAGGGAATATGGAAAACTATTTGAAAAAAAATATAATGTTAAGTTAGGTTTAATGTCGTTTTATGTAAAAGCAGTAATAGAAGCTTTAAAAGCTTTTCCTGAAATCAATGCTACAATTGATCAAGACGACATTATTTACTATAAATATTTTGATATCAATATTGCTATTTCTACACCTCGTGGATTAATAGCTCCAGTATTAAAAAACGCAGATTTGATGAGCATGTCAGAAATTGAGCAAGAAATTAAAATTCTCGCTACGCAAGGACGCAATTCTAAATTAACTATTGATCAATTAAGAGGTGGAAACTTTACCATTACTAATGGTGGAATTTTTGGGTCTTTATTTTCCACCCCATTAATTAATCCGCCTCAATCAGCAATTTTAGGTATGCATACTATTAAAGAACGACCAATAGTAGTAAAAGGTTGTATAAAAATACTTCCTATGATGTATTTAGCACTTACATATGATCATCGGTTAATAGACGGAAAAGAATCAGTAGGATTTTTAATGAGAATAAAAGAACTATTAGAAGATTTCAATCGAATTATATTAAATATATAATTTTATTGTTTTAAATTTAATTTTAAAAAATAAAATTTTTGGTGCTATGATAAACCTTAGCACCAATATATAAACTATGTTTACTAATACGCTATGACAGCTCGACGATTTTTAGAATAAGAATCCTCTTTATCTCCTATTTCAGCTGGTTTGTCTGAACCGTATGATATAGTAGAAATTTGTTTAGAAAGTATTCCTTTGCTCTGTAAATACAATTTTACTGCATCAGCTCGATGTTGTCCTAATCTGATATTATATTGTTCTGATCCTCTTTTATCTGTATGTCCTTCAATAACAATATTTACATCAGGGTGTTCATATAAAAATGTAGCAATATTATTTAAAGTTTTAGCAAACTTTGCGTTAATATTATATTTATTGAAGTCAAAATAAACGACATTGTCTTGTTTCAATATATCTAAGTTTTCATTAGAATCTGTGTCTAATTTAGTATCTATTACTTGAGTATCTTTATTAGAAATGTTTTTATTTATCTTATCTTTCTGAAAACTACACGAAAACATTGCTATTATTGGAAAAATAAAAATTATTGTCTTTAATATTCTATTCAATTTCATTTATATATCCTATGATTTAATATGTTTTTATATTATTATTTTATAATTATATGTTCTAAAGATTTTAAGATGAGCATTTGTAATTCTGAAATTTCGAGATGTTATTAGTGATGTTATTTTAATATTAGCATTCATTGTCTTAATATCTAATATATTAATCTTATAACTATTAAAAAATCTAAATATACTTTATATGTTTAAATATAATTGTTTTAAATAATGCGATATATCGTAATTTTTGTATATAGTAAATTATACCTTCTATATCAAATGGAAACATTACACTATATTTTGTTAACCTGATCGTACAAATAGTAATACTTTTTTTAGTTTTTTGAAAGATGTCTTATCAAATAGTAAATTAAAACAAGAATCCTAATTTAGTTAATATATCATAAAAATAGCAAAAGTTACTTAAGTTAAATATCTAAGAGTGGATAAATCATACAACAAAAACATATTCTTAACGATAATTATATAAAATAATTTAATAAATATATTTAAGTATTTAAAACAAATTATAGAAATTCTGATTTTATTAAAGCATGAAATTTTAAATTTATAACGTCATAAACAAATATTCTGTAAATAGAAACACTAATAAATATTACATAAATTTGATCAATGTACTTATATCTTAGTAAATTGTAATTTTATAAAATTTTTAAAATAAATTAAGCATTCATAAAATACGATAATTATAAGGTAAAATTATTATGAAAATATACAAACTCATTTTAATGCGACATGGTGAAAGCAAATGGAATAAATTAAATAAATTTACTGGTTGGAAAGATATAGATTTATCTGAAACAGGCATTATTGAAGCAACAAAATGTGCTAAATTATTAAAATCAAATGGATTTAGTTTTACTTATGCATATACTTCTGTTCTAAAAAGATCTATTCATACCTTATGGATAATAATAAAATATCTCAATCAATCATGGATTCCAGTAAAAAAATCATGGCGCTTGAACGAACGTCATTATGGAGCTTTGCAGGGATTAGACAAAGACAATGTTATTAAAAAATATGGAAAAGTACAAGTACAACAATGGAGAAGAGGGTTTCACATTTCTCCTCCTCAAATAAGCTTAGAAGAAAGAAAAATATTAGCATTAGATCCTAAATATTCTTCTATACACATTAATGATATTCCATTATCTGAAAGTTTAAAATCTACTTCGGAACGAGTTATTCCTTTTTGGAAAAAAGTTATTTTTCCTAGTTTAAAAAAACAAAACAAAATTATAATAACTGCTCATGGAAATTCACTTCGTGCATTAATGAAATATTTGAGTAATATTGATGATAAAGATATCATAAAATTAGATGTTGATACTGGTACTCCAATAGTTTACGAATTCAACAATTATTTCGAACCTATACGATATTATTATCTATAACTATTTGTTATTAATCAGTATTAAGAAATATAATAATATTATGAGATTACGTTTATAAAAGTAACAAATTAGAAAACTCATCTTGATACTATATATATTTTAATATTGTTAATTTTAATGCCAATTTAAATATTGTTATATTTCCATATATATTTTTAAAATAATAACTTTAGAGAATAATATGATTAAAACAATCGGTGTATTGACGAGTGGTGGTGATTCTCCTGGAATGAATGCAGCAATAAGAGCTGTGGTAAGAACTGCGTTGAGTAAAAACTTGAGAATACTTGGAATACATGATGGATATCTCGGTTTATATGAAGATAAAATGACTAGTTTAGATCGATATAGTGTTTCTGATATAATCAATAGAGGTGGTACTTTCCTTGGATCTACACGTTTTCCTAATTTTTTAAAAGAAAACATAAGATCAATATCTATTCAAAATATGAAAAAACGTAAAATAGATGTCTTAGTAGTAATTGGAGGAGACGGTTCATATATGGGTGCAAAAAAGTTAACAGAAATGGGTTTTCCTTGCATTAGTATACCAGGAACTATTGACAACGATGTAGCAGGGACTGATTATACAATAGGATATTTTACAGCACTAGAAACAGTAGTAGAAGCTATTGACCGATTAAGAGATACGTCATCTTCTCATCAACGAATTTCAATAGTTGAGGTAATGGGACGAACTTGTGGAGATTTAACATTAGCTGCAGCTATAGCAGGAGGATGTGAATTTATAGTATTACCTGAAATTAAATATGTACAACAAGAACTAATAAAAGAAATTAAAGCAGGAATAAAAAAGGGTAAAAAACATGCTATAGTAGCCATTACTGAATGCATTTGTGATGTAGAAAAATTAGCACAACACATCCAACACGAAACTAAGAGAGAAACACGAGCAACTATTTTAGGTCATATACAAAGGGGGGGTGCACCTAGAGCATTCGATCGAATTTTAGCTTCTAGAATGGGTGAATATGCCGTAGAATTATTATTACTAGGATATCAAGGACAATGTGTTGGTATAAGAAACGAAAAAATGGTAAATCATGATATTACTGATGCACTTGAAAATATGAAACGACCGTTTAAATTTGATTGGTTAATTACTGCTAAAAAATTATATTAATAATATTAATTATAAAACATAATGAACATATCTTTTGTATATACTGTAAGTTAATTAATTTTAAATTTAATCCTATACCATAGGAATTTTAAAATGAGTTATTTTAAGAAAAATACTTTATTGCTATCACAATGCATTTCTGAATTTCTTGGTACAGGATTAATGATTTTTTTTAATTCTAGCTGTTCTGCATCATTAAAATTAACAAATGAATATAATAGCTTATGGAAAGTTAGTATCATATTAGGATTAAGTACTTGTATAGCAATATATATTAGTCTATTAATATCTGGATCTGAAGTACATTTGAATCCAGTAATTACTGTAGCATTTTTTTTGTTGTTTAATTTTAATAAAAAAAAAGTGATACCTTATATTACATCCCAAATCTTGGGATCATTTTTTTTTTCAGTTATTACTTATAAATTATATTATAATTCGATAATAATATTTGAAGAAAAAAATAAAATTTTTAGAGGTCATTGTAATAGTATTAACTCTGACTCTATACTTTCTTTTTTTTCGAACAAAGATTTCGGAATAATAAAAATTTTTATAATAGAAATTTTAATTACTTTTGTATTCGTTTTTATAATCATTATTTTAAACGATAATGAAAACTATTTCAATTTTAAGGTAACTATTTCTCCTATATTAATAGGTATATTAGTATGTATAATAAACATCATTGTTTTCCCATTGACAAACTTTACATTAAATCCTGCACATGATTTTGGTTCTCGTATTTTTATTTATCTGTCAGGATGGAATAAAATAGTACTTACTAATGGAATAAATATAGCTTATTTTATTATACCTATTTTAGGTACAGCAATAGGTTCCGTAACTTCTGTATATTTTTACAAATATATTAAAATACATTATAATAAATAAAAGACATAAATTTATTTATCTATAGATATTGTTTTGAGTATTTTTAAAAACTTGTTAAGTGACAATGATACCGAACCTATTAGAAATCCATCAACGTCAGGAATTTTACATAGTTGTTGGATATTATTTTCGTTTACAGAACCACCATATTGAATAAAAAAAGATTTTTTGTTTATATTTTGTTGTTTTAAAATATAATCTTTTATAAAACAGCACATATCTTGTATATAATTAAGTGATGGTATTTTTTTAGATCCAATAGCCCAAATAGGTTCATAAGCAATAATAGTATTGCAAAATGCTGTTTCACCTAATAAATCAAAAATGATATCTATTTGTTTTTGACATACTCTTTGTGTTGTATAAAGGTTGTAATCTTTATCTGTTTCTCCAATACATAATATTGGAATTAATTTAGCATGTTTAACTACTTCAAATTTTTTTGCAATTAAAATATTATTTTCTTGATGATGTAATCTTCTTTCGGAATGTCCGACAATAACGTATCTTATATTAATGTCTTTTAACATATTAACAGAGATTTCTCCAGTGAACGCACCAAACGAATTAACGTCTACATTTTGAGCTCCAATTATAACATTTGTATTTAAAACTATGTTATATGCTTGATTCAAATATACCGAAGGAGGAGCAATAATTACTTTTGAAGAAATATGATTCATTTTTACAAAATCAGATATAGGTTTTAAAAGATTTTGTAATAATTGTATACTTCCATTTAACTTCCAATTAGCTATAATAATTTTTTTATTCATAATTAAACCTTATTCAATATTTTAACTAAGTTACCAAAAACAAAATTATTAATTAGTAACTTAGCATTAGACGTTATAACTTTAATTTTTACAATTTTTATCAGTGCATTTATAAAATTTTAAAAATATTATAACTTCAATAATTATTTTAATTTTTGTATAATTCAGTTATAAGTCAATTAACAATTAAGTATTAGAAATTGATTTTTAAGATATTTTATTATCATTTCAACTATATAATCGTTATTATCACATTTTAAATGTAACGTTATGTGGCATTAATCAGCACTTTTAGCGGCTTTAAAAGCTTCAGTCATAGCATTTGAAGGATTTTCGTTTTCTTTTTTATTATCTTGTTCTTCAATATTACGTGTTTTTTCTAACGACGTGTTAAATATAGAAGACAAATAAATTGTTCTATTTTTTCGATCTAGATTACTTAATTTAATATTTATTTTTGTTCCAATGATGAATTTCGGCAATAAACTATCAAGGTTCTCACAAGGCAATTCTGAAACTTTAATATATCCTTCGATAAATTCAGATAACCTAATCGTAATAATTTTGCTATCTATTTTTTTTACAATTCCAGAAACTATGCTATCTTTTTTATGATTAAGAATGTACTGATTAAAAGGATCTTCTTCTAATTGTTTAATTCCAAGAGAAATACGTTCTCGTTCAGAATCAACCTGTAAAACTACAGCCGAAATATCATCACCTTTTTTATATTTTTTAACTGCTTCTTCTCCCGGTACAGTCCAAGATATATCAGATAAATGTACTAATCCATCAATACCACCATATAGACCAATAAAAATTCCAAAATCAGTGATAGATTTTATTTTTCCATGTACTTTGTTTCCTTTGCTATTTATATCTGAAAATTTTTTCCATGGATTTTCCGTACATTGTTTTAGTCCTAAAGAAATACGTCTTTTTTCTTCATCAATATCTAATACCATTACTTCTACAAGAGAATTGATATTTACAACTTTAGATGGATGAATGTTTTTATTAGTCCAATCCATTTCTGAAACGTGTACTAAGCCTTCTACACCCTCTTTAATTTCTACAAAACATCCATAATCTGTTAAATTAGTAACTCTTCCAGTTAATTTAGTACCTTCTGGATATCTTTTTGCAATTTCTGTCCATGGATCATCACCTAATTGTTTTAATCCTAACGACACTCTTATTTTTTCCCGATCAAATTTTAGTACTTTTACTCTTATTTCATCACCTATATTGACAACTTCATTAGGATGCTTTACTCTTTTCCATGCCATATCAGTAATGTGTAGTAATCCATCAACACCTCCTAAGTCTACAAAAGCTCCGTAATCAGTAAGATTTTTAACTATTCCTGTCAATTCAATACCTTCTTGTAAATTCTTAAGTAATAAACTACGTTCTGCACTATGTTCTAACTCGATAACCGCGCGACGAGATACAACAACATTATTTCGTTTTTGATCTAGTTTAATAACTTTAAACTCTAATTCTTTACCTTCTAAATGATTTGCATCTCGTATAGGACGTACATCTACTAAAGAACCAGGTAAAAATGCTCGTATATCATCTAATTCTACAGTAAAGCCACCTTTTACCTTTCCATTAATTACTCCAAGAACTGTTGTAGAGTCTTTATGTGCTTGTTCTAATATTAACCAAGCTTCATGACGTTTAGCTTTTTCACGTGATAAAATCGTTTCTCCGAATCCATCTTCAATAGCATCTAAAACAACGTCAACGTAATCTCCTACTTTAACTTCTATATCTGATTTAGAATTTTTAAATTGTTCTATTGGAATGGATGATTCAGATTTTAACCCAGCATCAACTAGTACAAAATCTTTAGTTATAGCAACAACATTACCTCGAACAATTGATCCTGGCTTAGTTTCGACTTCTTTTAAAGACTCTTCAAATAATTGAGCAAACGATTCAGTCATAATTATGACCTTCAAATACGGTTAAAAACATCTATGATTTATATTCAAAAAAAATAGTGTTTGTTTTATATATTCTATAATGTCCATTTCATAGATTCGTTGATATATTTAATGTTATTTAATATTCTTATAATATGTAATATGTTTGAAATACCATTCACTCATACAAATAGAAGTTTATTATGATAACATTTTTTTAGAAACTGAGGTTAATATTATTATATTTTAATCATGATAATTATTTATAATTTAAAGTAATCGAATTATAATTTTATTATTTTGTTAATATTATATAAAATCGTTGATTTTAATATTGTTATATTAAATAATTTGTAAAAATGATTACATTTAAAATAAATATAATCGATATGCATATATTGTATAATTATAAAGCAATATTATCTCAAATTTAAAATATAAAATTAATTATTTTAGAACTTTTATTTACATAATATTAAAAAAGTTTATTTTGAAATACATAAGCTATTTTGTAATAACAAGAATGTTTTATAAAAACTTTAGTTTCAAGGTGATTTAAAAATATTTTATTATTTACTTTTAGTATTTAAGTATACATAGAAATATTATATATTTTATATAGAATTTCATTAAAATGCATTTTTTTAATATTTGTTTAAAATATATTTTAAATAATTAAGAAAATATCTTAAAAACTAATACAATGTAGTTCTTTAAAATAATGTGGGAATGTTTTGTTTACACAATTTGGATTTAAGAGAGTCACTTTTACATTGGATAATGCTATTAAAGAGAAACACATAGCTATTCGGTGATCATTATAAGTATTGATATTAGCATAAAAAAATTTTTTAGGTGGAATAATGTGAATAAAATCATTTCCTTCATTTACTATAGCTCCTATTTTTCTTAGTTCTGCAGACATGGCTGATAATCTATCAGTTTCTTTCACTCTCCAATTATAAATATTTCGAATAATGGTCTCTCCAATAGAAAATAATGCAACCATAGCAACGGTCATAGCGGCATCAGGAATATCATTCATATCTAAATCAATACCATATAATGTTCCTTTTTTACAACAAATAAAGTTATTACCTACAGTAATGAATGCACCCATTTTTTTAAGTATACTTGAAAACTTCACATCTCCTTGAATACTATTTTCTCCAATACCCGTAACGCATACTGATCCTCCTTTAATTGCAGCTGCAGCAAGAAAATAAGAAGCAGACGATGCATCCCCTTCTATGAAATAATCACCAGGTGATTGATACTGCTGCCGTCCTTTAATATAAAAACAATTATAGGAGTCATTTATTATGTTTATTCCAAATTGACTAATTAATTTAAGAGTCATATCTATATATGGTTTAGATACTAAATTACCTTTTATCGTAATTTTTGAATCTATAATAGCAAGAGGTGATGCAATAAGTAAAGCTGTTAAAAACTGACTAGAAATTGAACCGTTAATTGTTATATTTCCTCCAGAAAACCCACCTTGTATATGAATAGGAGGATAATTATTTGTTTCAGAATATTTGATATTAGCTCCACCTTGCCTTAAGGCATTAACTAAATGTTTTATAGGTCTTTCCTTCATTCTATCATCACCTGTTAATAATATATCATTATTACTTAATGATAATATTGCAGATAATGGTCGCATAGCAGTACCTGCGTTACCTAAAAATAATGAAGTTTTTTTTTCAATATATAAAGGTTTAGCTTGTCCTTTAATTCTGCATACAGTATTATTATTGGACAAAACAATGTTTATTCCAAAAATTCTTAGTGTATTTAACATATATTTAGTATCATCACTAAATAATAAATTATGTAAGTATGTAGTCCCCTTTGAAATAGCTGATAACAATAATACCCGATTAGAAATGCTTTTCGATCCTGGTAAATGAACTGTTCCATTAATAAATGAAATAGGATTGAGTGTTAAAGAATTTTGCATTATACATCTCTCTAAAATAATTACTTAAATGACTTTATAATAAAATATGTAAAATATTTTAAAATATTGTTTTTTAAATTAACCGTGTTCTTTTTCAAAATTTTTCATAAAATTCGTTAAAGATATTACACCTTCTATTGGCATAGCATTATAAATAGAAGCTCGTAACCCTCCCACAGCACTATGCCCATTTAAATAATGCAAACCGAACTCATGAGATTTTTTTAAAAACAATTTATGAAGATTATTATCTGTAATGGTAAACGTAACATTCATCAGTGAACGATTATAACTAGCTACATCATTAATATAAAAGTTTGTACTATCTATCGTGTTATACAATAATTTTGCTTTTTTTTTGTTAATTTTTTCTATTTTTTTTAATCCACCTAATTTTTTAAGCCATTTTAATACCAAACCAGATAAATATAAAGAAAAAGTAGCAGGTGTATTAAACATCGAGTTATTTTTAAATAATATTTCATAATTTAAAATGGAAGGACATATATTTCTTGATTTTCCTAACAAATCTTGACGTATGATTACTATAGTTACTCCAGCCGGACCTATATTTTTTTGTGAACTAGCATAAATAACACTATATTTTTCAAGATGTATAGTCCGAGAAAAAAGTGTTGATGAAAAATCACCTATTACAATAATATTATCATCAAATTTTGGTTCTTCGTAAATAGCAATCCCTTCGATCGTTTCATTAGGACAATAATGAAGATATGCATTTTTATTATTTATTTTCCAATCTTTCATAGGAAATATACAGTTTTTTTTATTTAATATTTGTCTAACATTAATAATATTAGGAATACAATATTTTTTACTTTCCATAGCTGCGCTATATGACCAATATCCACTGTTAATATAATCTGGATATAAATTATTTCTTAACAAATTTATAGGTATAGCAGAAAATTGTCCTCGTGCCCCGCCATGACAAAATAATACTTTGTAGTGTGAAGGAATATTTAACAAACTACGTATATTGCATTCTAGTTCTTCCAATATTAATGTAAATTCTTTACTTCTGTGACTAATTTCCATTACAGACTTGCCTGAATTTTTCCAATTACATAGTTCTAATCGTGCTTTTTTTAAAACTTCTATTGGTAACATAGCAGGACCTGCACTAAAATTATAAATTTTATTTTTGTCCATGTATTACCTAACAATGGTTAATTTTTAATTGCATATACCTAAATAACTGAATAATTGATCAATAATTCTTTAGTTATAAAAATTTTAATCCTTTCATATAATCGTTTTGTAATACTTTAGGTACTTCTATTCGTCCATCAGACTGTTGATAATTTTCTAAAATTGCAGCTAATGTTCTACTGATAGCTAGCCCAGATCCATTAATAGTATGTAAAAAATGATTTTTATTGTTAATTTTTGAACGAAATCGTGCATTTATACGACGTGTTTGGAAATCTAACATATTAGAACAAGAAGATATTTCTCGATATGAATTTTGTGATGGAAACCATACTTCTAAATCATAAGTTTTTGAAGATGAAAAACTTGTATCCCCTGAACAAAGCAACACTTTTCGATATGGTAATTCTAATAACGTTAATATGTTTTCTGCATGAGTTGTTAGTTTTTCTAATCTTTCCATAGAATTATCAGGATGTACAATTTGAACTATTTCAACTTTTTCAAATTGGTGCATTCTAATTAAACCTTTCATATCACGTCCATATGACGAAGATTCTGATCGAAAACAAGGAGTATTAGCTACTAACATGACCGGTAACTGATTCTCTTTTAATATGCAATCTCGAAATAAATTAGTTAATGGTACTTCAGCTGTTGGTATTAATATGTAATTATTATTTTTAGTGTGATTAGACCGTGATTGTACATAAAATAAATCTGTACTAAATTTTGGTAGTTGACCTGTACCATACATGCTACTTTCAGATACTAAATAAGGAACATAAGTTTCTAAATATCCATGTTGTGTAGTATGTATGTCAATCATGAATTGTCCTAATGCGCGATGCAACAAAGCAATATTACCTTTCATAACAACAAATCTAGATCCAGATATTTTAGCTGATGAAATCCAGTCAAAACCACCTAATTTATGTCCTAATTCAACATGATCTTTTATTTGGAAAGAAAAGTTGCGTATAGATCCCCAATGATTCATTACTTGATTATTTTTGCTTTCAAGTCCATTTGGAACAGAATCATCAGGAATGTTCGGAATATAAGTTAAAAAAATATTTATTTGCTCTAATAAATTTTTTAATTGTTTTTTAGAATGAATTAATTCGTTAATAACAATATCTACTTTTCTTTTTAAATTAGAAAAATCCTGACTATTATTTTTTTTATCTCTTATAAGATTTGAAAGCTTATTACGTTGTGATTGTAAATTTTCAGATTTTATTTGTAAAGCTTTTCGTTTTTTTTCTAAAGCAATAAACTGTTTTGTATCTAAAAAAAACCCTCTTTTTTCTAATTTTTGTGCGATATTATTAATATCATTACGTAGTAATTTAATGTTTAGCATGTTTATATTAATTATGTATTTTAATGAAAATTATATTTTCTTAAATAAGTTAATATTAATTCAAATCAAATATTAATAAACTTATATTTTGATTAATGTTAATTTATTATATTTCTAATATCTTTTATCGTCTATCGTTAAACCTGGAGAAGATGTAAAAATGAATTGATCATAATTAAATTTTTGTAATTTTTGTCCAAAAAAATAAACGATATTTTTAAATCCACTTTTTTCAACAAGTTCAATCTTTTTAATTATTCCATTACTATTAATACAAATAGAATAATATTTAACTGTTGTATTATCTTTTGGAAATAACAAAAAATAATCTTGTTTTTTAAAAATGTCATATTTCTTAAAGAGCTTGCTATTTTTGTTAGTAAATAAAACACAGGGAGTATCTTTAATTATGTCTTTAGAAAAAAAAATATTTACTTGATTAGTCAAATAATCATGAAACCATATCGTTTTTGAATTAGAAATAATTTTGATTTCATTAGGATACATTAAATGCCAATTAAATAATCCAACTTTTTTTATTTTAATTTCTCCAATTCCAGACTGAATAATTTCTCCTGATTTATCAATAATTTGTTGTCTAAAATTCGAGTAAAAATCATGTATTTTAGCAATTCTATTTTTAAATGTTATATTTTGTGCTGATAAATCATGAATTTGTATTAAATTAAAAAAAAATAAACATTTAATCAACGTTTTTATTATTATATTCACTATTTGATCCTAATAATATATTTTATCATGTATGATATAATATATATTATATACAAAAAATATATTTATAATATTTATTTAAAAACAGATTAATATTTCATATTAGTTACTGAATTTAATACTTAAATATTGATAATAAAATGATATTAACTCTTTATTTTACTTTATTAACTATTTTATATGGTAAAATAATTGGATAAAATCCACTTTTATTCAACATAAATAGTAAATTATTAATGAACATAGACATTACACATCATCAAAAACTAATTATTATTGGATCTGGGCCAGCTGGATATACAGCAGCTATTTATGCAGCTAGAGCTAATCTGTCTCCTGTATTATTTACCGGTATTAATCCAGGAGGGCAGTTAATAAATACTAGTACAATTGAAAATTGGCCTGGAAACTTTCCAGTCATAACTGGAACTGATTTAATGAACAAAATGCACAAACATGCAAAGTTATTCAATACTACTATCGTTCCTGAAGAAATTATTAAAGTTCGATTTAATCAAATTCCATTTTTATTAATAAGTGACACACATAAAAAGTATACTTCTGACGCAGTAGTTATTGCTACAGGAGCTACAGCTAAATCCTTAGGATTGCCTTCAGAAAAAAAGTTTATGGGAAGAGGTGTATCATCATGTGCAATATGTGATGGTTTTTTTTACAAAAATAAAAATGTAGCTATCGTTGGAGGAGGAAATTCTGCGATAGAAGAAGCGCTATATTTATCTAATATAGCAAAAGAAGTGCATTTAATTCATCGACGAGAAAACTTGCGTGCCGAAAAAATACTGATTTCACGATTATTAAAAAAAGTAAAAGAAAACTCTATTATATTTCACAAAAACAGTATAGTACATAAAATTTTAGGCGATAAAACTGGTGTAACCGGAATAAATATTATTTCTACAAACAACATGCTAGAAAAGAACTATAATATAAATGTATCTGGAGTGTTTATAGCTATTGGACACACTCCTAATACAAAAATTTTTTTAAATCAAATTAAAATGAAAAATGACTATATTACAATTAAATCTGGAATAAATGGAAATTATACTCAAACTAGTATTCCTGGTATTTTTGCAGCAGGAGATGTAATAGATCATGTATATAAACAAGCTATTACTGCTTCTTCCAGCGGTTGTATGGCTGCTTTAGATGCAGAAAAATATCTTGATAAAGTTTCAAATTCAATTTAATTAGACATTAAGATAATGTCTTAATATTTTTATTTTTTTGATATTAATAACTTTAAATTTAGAGAATAAAACAATGACTAAAGAAGATAATATTGAAATGCAAGGCACAGTAATTGACACCCTTCCCAATACTATGTTTCGTGTTGAATTAGATAACAAACATATTGTAATTGCACACATTTCGGGAAAAATGCGAAAAAATTATATTCGAATTCTTACTGGAGACAAAGTTACTTTAGAATTAACTCCTTACGATTTAAGTAAAGGAAGAATTATATTTAGAAGTAGATAATAGTTATTATATAAACGTTAACTATATACATATGTTTTTAATATATTATATAAATATATAAAAACGTTTCATTTATTTGAACACAATAATTTAAAACAATTTATTTAATAAAACATTTAAATCTACATTTAGGTTATATTATGTTTTGATATTTTTCAACCAGCTATAATCTCTAAAGTTTTATTTTAAACATACATTTTTGAAAAGTATAAATAATGTGAAGTTAAAATTATGTTTAATATTTTATATTAAGTAACCCTCAATAAAAGGATTAAAAATGCGTACAAAGTACTGTGGAGAATTAAACTTAAATCATGTAGATAAAATAGTAATATTATGTGGATGGGTAAACAAATATAGAAATTTGGGTAAAATATTGTTTTTAGACATGAGAGATAGAGAAGGAATAGTTCAAATATCTTTTAACGATTCATCTACATATTTGTTTAAAAAAGCTACTTGTTTAAAAAATGAATTTTGTATTCAAATTACAGGAATTGTTAAAGAGAGAGATGAAAAAAATAAAAATTTTAAAATATCCACTGGAGAAATAGAGGTAATAGCTTTAAAATTAATTATTTTCAATAAATCACAATCTTTACCTCTAGACTTTAACCATAAAAGTTTAGATGAATCACGTTTAAAATTTCGTTATTTAGATTTGAGACGACCTCACATGATTCATAATATAATAATGAGAAATAAAATTACTACTATTATTAGATCATTTATGAGTAAAAATAAATTCCTAGATATTGAAACACCCGTGTTAACCAAATCTACACCAGAAGGTGCTCGAGATTATATTGTTCCAAGTCGTATTCACAAAAATAAATTTTATGCTTTACCTCAATCTCCTCAGTTATTTAAACAGCTGTTAATGATTGCTGGAATTGATAGATATTATCAAATTGCAAAATGCTTTCGAGATGAAGACTTGAGATCAGATAGACAACCAGAATTTACACAAGTTGATATTGAAGCTTCATTTACAACAGGAAAAAAAATACGCAACATTATAGAAAAAATGATGAAATATCTTTGGAAAAATGTTCTAAAAGTAAATTTAAAAAAATTTCCAGTTATGACTTTTGATACTGCTATTAAAACCTTTGGGACTGATAAACCTGATTTAAGAAATCCTATATTATTTGTAGATATTACAGATATTATTAAGGAAATAAAAACTGAATTATTTTTTCAAAATAATATAAAACATGATAATATCGCAATTGCATTACGTATACCAGGAGGATCGACGTTAAGCAATAGTAAATTACAAATATATAATAAATTTATAAAAAGATACGTCAATAAAAATTTATTTTTCATAAAAATTAATGGTAATCCACCAAACCAAAACATTGTCAGCTCTATTCTACATCTTTTTAATACTACAACTCTTAATAAATTACTCAATAAAACTTTTGCACAACATGGTGATCTTATCTGTTTTGTATGTGATATTAAAAAAACAGTAATAAATGCTATGAATAACCTAAGAGCAAAAATTGGTAATGATTTAAATATAATTGATAAAAATTCTTGGAAACCAGTATGGATAATCGATTTTCCATTATTTTCAAAAAATGAATTAAATAATTATATCTCTACACATCATCCATTTACTGCTCCCAAAAATAAAAACCATTTAACATCTAAAAAGAAACTAAATCATATTCTTGCAGATGCATATGATCTAGTGATAAACGGATATGAAATTGGTAGCGGATCAATGCGTATTAATGATATAGCCATGCAAAAAAATGTTTTCGATATATTAAACATTCACGAAAAAACTCAAAAAGAAAAATTCGGTTTTTTTTTACAAGCTTTGAATTTTGGAACGCCACCCCATGGGGGGATTGCTTTAGGATTGGATCGAATTGTTATGTTATTAACAAATAGTGATAATATTAGAGACGTAATAGCTTTTCCTAAAACTACTACAGCTTCATGTTTAATGACTGAATCACCAAGCAAATTGGATATTAATATGTTTTATGATTTTAAAAAAAAATTTAATTAAAAATTTTTTAACAAAGAATAACATTTATTAATAAATGTTTAACTGAGATGTAATTATTAACATAAAATAAATGTTATTTTATAAATATAATAATTATGTTTTTATAAGCATAAAATTTATAATATAGTAATACTTTTTTTATTTCTTAATATAACTTATTAAAAATATACTAGCTGAAAATAATACAATCACAGGACTAATAGGAACACTATAATACATTGATATAATCATGCCTCCTGTAAAAGAAATTGACCCTATTAAAATAGAAAAAATCGCCATTTCTTCTGGAGAAGAAGAAAAACGCTGTGAAGTTGCCGAAGGTATTAATAATAACGATATTATTATTAAAGATCCCATAAATTTTATTGCAATACTAATAGTTAATGAAATTAAAAGCATTAAAATAAAATTTATTTTGTAAACGTTTATTCCATCTATTTTTGCTAAATCTGAACTTATAGTCACTAACAACATAATATTCCAATATTTTAATAAAACAATAAAAATAAACAAACAACTAATAAATATTATAATTAAGTCAGAATGAGAAATATTTAATAAATTTCCAAATAAGTAGTTTGTAAAACGCGTTTTTTGTGTATTTGATACTACATTCATTATTATCATACCTAAGGATAATGAACTATATCCAATAATTCCTAGTATAGTATCTAAAGATAAAGAAGAGGTATTTTCTAACCAATTAACGAATATTCCAAAACATAAAATTATAATGAAAACTATATAAAATGGATGTATATTCAATAAAATAGCACATGCAATACCTAATAACGAAGAATGCGATAAAGTATCTCCGAAAGAAGACATACGACGCCAAATTATGAATGAACCTAAAGGACCAGTAATTAAAATCAACAAAATACCTGCTAACCACCTGCAAAAGATCAATGTACACATATTTAATTACGTTCTCTTAGTATTTAATTTAATGTGATTAAAAATCGTGATAATGATTATGCTTATGATGGTATAAAGCTAGTTTGTTTTTTTCTAACTGTCCAAAAATAGCAATAAATTTCGAATTTTGTGATACTACTTCTGGAGATCCGGAACAGCAAATATGTTTATTTAAACAAATAACTTCATCTGTATTAGACATAACTACACTTAAATCATGAGACACCATTAAAATTGAACATTTGGATTTATGTTTAATTTGATTAATCAATTTATAAAAGATTGTTTGACTCAGAATGTCCATACCTTGCGTAGGTTCATCTAAAACTAATAATTGTGGATTATTTAATAATGCACGAGCTAATAATATTTTTTGCATTTCTCCGCTGGATAATTTTTTCAATGGGACATGTTGTAAATGAACAGAGTTAACGCACTTTAACACATTAAAAGCAGACTGTTTATTATTTTTAAATAAATTCATAAATCTATTGACAGTGATAGGAGGAGCAGTATTAAAATTTAATTTTTGTGGTATATATCCAATTCGTAAATGTCTATTATATATAACTGTTCCTTTACTAGGTTTTAATAATTTTAATATCACTTTTACTAAAGTAGACTTCCCCGCACCATTAGGACCTATTAACGTTAAAATACAATTAGAAATTAACGTTAATGAAATATTTGATAATATAATAGTTTTATTAAAACTTACAGACACATTTTTTAAAGAAACAAATAATGACATATGTAATACATGTTATATAGAATTAATAGTGTAATATTATATATTATCATAAAATAGTATTTTTTAAAAATATAAAATTTAAAGATATAAAGACAGATTTTTATACTTTATTAATAGTTCATAATAAAACACTGTTTCATGTAATTATAAAAGCTTTAATAAGTAGAAATGTACAAAAAATTCATATAAATACAGTTTATTAGTTAATATTAAATACAAAATTTTATAACAGTTAAATGACATTTAAAAACAAATAAAAAAGTAAATAATTTTATGTTAAAGTAGGGTATTAAAAATTCTTAAGGAGATTATAGAACAACGTGTTATATATATTTAAAAATATTCTATTTATTTTTTCAAAAAGATATAATGTAACTTTAACAGACTTTTTGTTAATCATATTTTTGTTTGTCACGTGTAATAAATTTAGTTATATAAATTACAGTCGAGAAATTAATTCTAAAAATATTAATAATAAATATTTTCAAAATAACAAACTATTAAATGATTGTGATGTTAATAATAATTTCGATCAAATATTTTTCTTCATAAAAAACTATTCTTGTGATTCAATCAATAATCATATATTTTTAAATAATTTTAAAAATAGTTATTCTATCAATTGTATAATATACAAGTCATGTTTATACAACAATTTTAAGAGAAAAAATAAGTTTTGTCATGAACTATTAATATATAATACATCAGAATATCTTGATAAAAAACCCGATTTTTATACTAAAAAATATTGTAATATCACAATCATGTTAAACAAAAATTTTATAAAAACGATTACAAGCTGGGGGATAAACATTAATGAAATTAAAAACGTCATAGATAATGTTAAAAATCTAATTTATTTCTATAAATTGGATGTTAATATCCCACTTAATCTTTTAATTAAAAGAAGTTTGCTACATGAAAAAGTTTATAAAAATACAATTGTAGGTTTTAAAATATATTACAACTGCGTATATTATTATGGAATTTTAGAAAAAAATGGAAAATTTTATGATAATAAAGGATATAGCTTGATAACACAATTTCTTCGATTTCCATTTTTAAAAAAGTATCGTGTCTCTTCTAATTTCAACCTTCATAGGTTGAATCCAATAACAAACAAGATTTCACCTCATCAAGGAATAGACTATGCTATGCCTATAGGGACGCCAATTTTATCAATAGGGGATGGGAAAGTTATAAAAACTAAATCTAGTACAGCAGCAGGAAAATATATTATTATTAGGCATAACATTCAATGTATCACTAAATATATGCATTTAAAAAAAATATTAGTTAAAGTAGGAGAAAAAGTAAAAAAAGGAGATCAAATCGGATTGTCTGGAAATACTGGATATTCTACTGGTCCACATTTGCATTATGAAGTTTGGGTAAACAATAAAGTAATTAATCCAAATAAATTAGTATTATTTGAAAAGCTATCAGGTAAAAAACTGAAAATACACTTAAATTTTTTAAAAAAAATCATGTATTACTTTATTTAAACGTAAATTTAATTTATATAAATTTATTAAAGCACTTTAAGATAAATTTAATTTAAATCATACCTTCAAAATTCTACTAGTATTAGTTTTTCCAACTTTTCCCATTACATCACCTTGCGTTATAATGACTAAATTACCTTCATGTAAAACTCCCATATCTTTTAATAATGTAATTGCATCATTCGCTGCTGATACACCTGAATTTTTACTATTGAAGAATATAGGTGTAACTCCTCGATATAAAGAAGTTAACTTCAAAGTTTTAACTCGAGACGATAGTGCAAAAATTCTAAGACCAGAGGTTATTCGAGATGTCATTAAAGCTGTTTTTCCTGATTCTGTCATAGTAATAATCGCTGTGATACCATTCAAATGATTAGCTGTGTACATAGCTGACATAGCAATTGCTTCTTCAATATCATAAAATTTGTCATGCATACGGTGACGAGATACATTGATACTTGGTACTTTTTCAGCTCCTTTACAAATTTTAGACATAATTTTTATTGTTTCAATTGGATACTTTCCAGAAGCTGTTTCTGCTGACAACATAACAGCATCACTGCCATCTAAAACAGCATTAGCTACGTCCATAACTTCTGCTCTAGTAGGCATGGGATTAATAATCATTGATTCCATCATTTGGGTAGCTGTAATTACC
The DNA here is from genome assembly GCF_005080745.1 of Buchnera aphidicola (Melaphis rhois). Classification (NCBI taxonomy): domain Bacteria; kingdom Pseudomonadati; phylum Pseudomonadota; class Gammaproteobacteria; order Enterobacterales; family Erwiniaceae; genus Buchnera; species Buchnera aphidicola. Next base: position 348,763 of record NZ_CP033004.1, read on the forward strand.
ACCCTATTTAATTGTCTAGCTCGCCTGATTAATATTTTCTGAATTCCAACTAGTTCTGAATCACCTATTTCTACTCCTAAATCTCCTCTAGCAACCATAATGGCATCTGACGCTAATATAATACTATCAATTACTTCTGAATTAGCTACTGATTCAGCACGTTCTATTTTAGCGATTATTTTTGCTGTACTACCATATTGTAATGCTAGTTTTCTTGCCATTTGTATATCTTGACTACATCTAGGGAAGGAAACAGCTAAGTAATCTATTCCAATATCAGATGCAATTTTAATATCTATTTTATCTTTATCAGTTAATGTTTCAGCTGACAATCCTCCGCCTAATTTATTAATACCTTTATTATCAGATAATATCCCTCCTATAATTATTTTAGTAAATATTATACTTTTCGTTACATTTACTACTTTTAATTGTATCCTTCCATCATCTAATAATAATATATCTCCTTTAGATACGTCATCAGGTAATTTTTTATAATCTATTCCTACTTTTTTTGTATCCCCTTCGTTTATACCCAAAGAAGCATCTAAAATAAATGAGTTACCGGAATTTAACAATACTTTATTATTTTTAAATTTTGAAATACGAATCTTAGGACCTTGTAAATCACCTAATAAAGCAATATAAACACCTAATTTCTTCATAATGCTTTTTGCATTTTTAGCTCTACGTTCATGTTCTATTCTTGAACCATGAGAAAAGTTTAATCGGACTACGTTAACTCCCGATCGAATCATTGCTTCAAGAACGTTGTTATCGTCTGTAGATGGGCCTAAAGTGGCAACAATTTTAGTTCTCTTAAAATAACTAATCACGTTTTATCTCTTTTAAAATTGCTAAATGTACATGTATATAATTAAATTATTAATAAACTTTTAAAATTTGTAAATCATACAAATGAACTAGACTAACTTTATTTTTTATTTTCCTAATATAATGTTAATATATATTATATTTAATACGAAAGGAATATTAATAATTTTATTATACTTATAAACTCTAAAAAACTATATGTTAACTATTTTAAACAGTCTAAATTAAAAAACTAAAATAGCAATATTAAATGAAACTATAAATTAAATATTGAAATAACAAATTTTGTAGAACAAGAAGGATAAAATTGTGATAAATATAAATGAAACATGCGATTTAGTTATTTTTGGTGCAAAAGGAGATCTTGCTTGCAGAAAATTATTACCTTCTTTATATAAACTAGAAAAAGCTAATAAATTGTCAAATAAAATGAGAATTATTGGTGTTGGACGCGCTAATTGGGATAAAAATACTTATTCAGATATAGTTTATAAATCATTACAACAATTTATGAAAATCAAAATAGAAGAACATGTATGGAAAAATTTATTTTCTCGATTAGAATTTTGTAATCTTGATGTAAATGACACACATAGCTTTCATAAATTAAAACCAATATTATGTAGAAGTAATCATTTAATTATATACTATTTTGCCATGCCACCAAATACATTTAGCGCAATTTGTAAAGGACTAGGAAAGGTTAATTTAAACCTTGATTCTACACGTATTATAATAGAGAAGCCACTAGGATCATCTTTAAAAACTTCTAAAAAAATCAATTATGAAATAAGTAAATACTTTTTGGAGAATCAAATTTTTAGAATAGATCATTATTTGGGAAAAGAAACAATATTGAATTTGATAGCTTTTAGATTTTCTAATTCTCTTTTTTATTATAATTGGAATAATAAATTTATTGACCACATACAAATAACAATTGCTGAAAAAATCGGTGTTGAAGGAAGGAATAAATATTTTGATAATACCGGTCAAATTCGAGATATGGTTCAAAATCATTTATTACAGATATTGACTATTATTACCATGTCTCAGCCTATCAACTTATGCTCAAATAATATTCAAAATGAAAAAGTAAAAATTTTAAAAGCATTGCGACCATTTGACAATATTAATATTCATAATAAAGTAGTATTAGGTCAATACTCTGAGAATATAATAAATGGGAAAAAAATACCTTCGTATTTGGACGATATAAGAAAAAAAGAACATAGTAATACTGAAACATTTGTGTCCATGAAAGTAAATATTGATAATAAAAGATGGTATGGAGTACCATTTTATTTAAGAACAGGTAAGAGACTTCCAAAAAAATGTTCAAAAATAGTCATATTTTTTAAAAACGTTCCAGTTAATATATTTAATAATCACCAAAATAACTTACCTAAAAATAAAATCATTATATATTTACAACCAAATGAAGGAATAAATATACAGATTTTAAATAAGATACCAGGACTAGAACCTAATTATAAGTTAGATAAAATTAATTTAAACTTTAATTATAATCGAGGTTTTAAACAAATAGAATTGTTTGATGCATACGATCGATTATTATTAGAAAGTATTAGAGGTAATCAAGCTTTATTTGTAAGAAAAGATGAAGTAGAATTGGCATGGAAGTGGATTGACTCAATTTTTAATTCATTTAATATATGTAGAAATCCCCCGATCTTATACCCATCTGGAACATGGGGTCCTGTTTTATCTAACATAATGATTGAGAAAGATGGTTATACCTGGAATTAATAAAAAAACTAAAAATTTTACTATTGTAATCAATTAATATAAAATATTTCATTATAACATTTAATAAATATTCTTAATTAAATGTTTATTTTTCAACTATTATAAACAATATTAATTTCATCATATTATTTATAATTATTTTATAAATTTTAAAAAACTATGTTTTAGAATTAATATTCAAATAAGATAAATACTGTTTATTAAAAATAAAAATTATGCTATAAAAATATTTTTAATAATGAAGTATAAAATATAAACAATTATTTTGTTATATAATATGAATATTATATATTCATGTAATATTATACACGACTTTTCTGAAACATATAAACTATTTCATTTTAGAAATAACATTTCTACTATCATTATAGTATTTCTAAGTAAGTGCTAAAATAATTAAGAACCAGAATTTTATATAATACACAACTATAATTAAATGTAAACTAATATAAAAATCATTAAAAAATATTAAGAAATAAAATTACTATTTGTAATACTTGAATATCTATTTTGAATCACAAAATTCAGGAAAAAACCATGATGCGTATAGTTCTTTTTTTATTAACCAATTTAGCTGTTATGTGTGTTTTTGGCTTTATTTTAAGCATTACAGGTATTCGATCCGAAAGTATTCATGGATTATTGATTATGTCAACAGTATTTGGATTCGGGGGTTCTATAATATCATTATTAATGTCAAAATGGATTGCATTACGCACTATAAATGGGCAAGTAATACACTATCCTAATAACGATACAGAACGTTGGTTAATTAACACTATAAAATATCAGTCTAACAAAGTAGGTATTTGTATGCCAGAAGTGGCAATATATCATGCTTCTGATATGAATGCATTTGCTACAGGATCAAGACGTAACGCTTCGCTAATTGCTGTTTCTACTGGTTTGCTAGATAATATGAGCAAAGATGAAACTGAAGCAGTTCTAGCTCATGAAATTACTCATATTGCAAATGGTGATATGATAACCATGACTTTGCTTCAGGGAATAGTCAATACATTCGTAATTTTTGCTTCTAGAATTATTGCTCAAATAGCATCATACATTTTGTCAGGAGAAAAAAACGAAAATAATCACTCTCATGGAAATACGTGGATATATATAATTTTTTCTACTATCTTAGAACTAGTTTTTGGAATCCTTGCTAGCATAATAACTATGTGGTTTTCTAGACACCGTGAATTTCATGCTGATGCTGGATCTGCAAATTTAGTAGGTAAACATAAAATGATTGCAGCATTAGAAAAACTGAAATTAAGTTACGAACCTCAGGAATCCAATAGTATGATTGCATTTTGTATAAATGGAAGATCAAACAACTTTTTAAATTTATTTATGTCTCATCCGTCATTAGAACAGCGCATTAATGCTCTATATAATAGAGATTATATAAAAAACTATTAGTATAAACTAACTATATTTATAGTATAACAACAAATATTTTTCTTATTATTTTGTTTAAAAAATACTGTTATGACTATGTTCAATATAAATTATCTACAGTTTTATTATCTTGTTAAAAAATAAAATGTACTTTATAATAAATATAACTATATAGAATAAAAAACAATTTTTTAACTACACTTCAATATGAATTTAATTTTAATTTTTAAAAAACTGTAACTTATAAACATTTTACAAAATATATAGAAATTAAAATATTTGAAACAATTATGCATATTATGTGAAATCTATTTTTTTGCAACACAATTTAATTTCTAATACATAATTTATTTAAAATCGAGAATTCTATTTATAATCGTGCAATTACCCTGAAAATCTTAATAAAGGCCTATGTGTAATTACAACAGGCCTTTATTCTTAAAAATTGTTATATTTAAAAAATTAAAAATTAAAATTCAACTGATAAATAAAATTAAATTACTTGTTAACAAGATCATTGGATAATAAATTTTTTTATTAAAAATTAAATTTTATTCTGTCCTATTATTTTACGGAGTGTCTAATGGAATTTTTCCTAGATCCGTCGATTTGGGCAGGTCTATTCACACTTGTTATACTAGAAGTAGTATTAGGTATTGATAATTTAGTCTTTATAGCTATTTTATCAAAAAAATTACCATCATGTAAGCAAGACAAAGCTCGTTTAATTGGATTAAGCTTGGCTCTTGTAATGAGATTAAGTTTACTTTCACTTATGTCATGGATGGCTACTTTAACGTCAATAATAATTAGCAATAAATATTTCTCTTTTTCTGGACGCGATTTAATACTATTAATAGGAGGATGCTTTCTATTATTCAAAGCTACTATAGAATTACATGAAAGATTAGATAATAATGTGCACCAAGATGAGACTAGCAAAAATTATACCAGTTTTTGGACTATAGTAATTCAAATCGTTATTTTAGATGCTGTTTTTTCGTTGGACTCTATTATTACAGCTGTAGGAATAGTAAATAATTTACCAGTTATGATGACTGCAGTAGTTATTGCTATGGCTTTAATGTTATTAGCCTCTAAATATTTAATAAAATTTATTAACTTGCATCAAACAGTAGTAGTATTATGCTTAAGTTTTCTGTTAATGATAGGATTAAGTCTAGTAGCAGAAGCATTAGGATTTTTAATACCAAAAGGTTATTTATATTCTGCAATAAGTTTTTCTATTATTATAGAATTATTTAACCAAATTGCACGTCGAAATTTTATTAGACATCAATCTCGTAGACCAATGAGGCAAAGAGCTGCAGAAGCTATATTAAGACTAATGATTGGAAATCAATCAAAAAATTCTAATGAAGTTACTTTACAAAGTAATGAAGAAAAAAAAACTTTATGTACTTCTTCATCTGATTCTGGAGAATTTAAAGAAGAAGAAAAATACATGATAAATGGTGTATTAACATTAGCAGCACGATCTATTCGAAGTATTATGACTCCGAGAAGTGAAATTTCTTGGGTTAATGTAGAACAACCAATTTCTAATATTCGTACTCAATTATTAGATACCCCACATAGCTTATTTCCTGTATGTAAAGGAACATTAGACGAAGTAATAGGTATTGTACGAGCTAAAGAATTACTTGTAGAAATAGAGAATAAAATAGATGTAGCTAAATTCTCTTCTGCTACTGCTCCAATAATTATACCTGATACTCTTGACCCAATTAACTTACTAGGAGTATTAAGACGTTCTAAAGGAAGCTTAGTTATTGTAACTAATGAATTTGGAGTAGTTCAAGGTTTAATTACCCCATTAGATGTCTTAGAAGCTATTGCTGGTGAATTTCCAGATGCAGATGAAACACCTGATATTATTGTTGAAAACAATAGTTGGTTAGTAAAAGGTGGAACAGACTTACATTCTTTACAGCAGTTTTTAAATACCACTAACTTAATTCATGAAAAGGATAGCTATGCTTCTTTAGCTGGTTTATTAATCTCTCAAAAAGGAAAATTACCTTTGTCTGGGGAAATTATATATATCCCTCCTTTAAAATTTCATATTGTAGAAGCAACACAGTACCGTATTAAATTGGTTCGCATTACTAAAGATACAAAATTTTATAATTAAATCTTGATATTTATTTTTATTGTATTAGTATAAATTACTGTCATTTAAATATTTTTGTTCATTATTAATATTTTATTTTATATAAAACGTTTAACATATTCAACATGAATACATCTAAAACTATTTTAGCATTTGATGCTTCAATTTCTGATTGTTCTGTATCTCTATTATATAAAAGTAATGTATACAGTAAAAATAAAAAGTGCGATAAAAATCAAACTCAATACATTTTACCAATGATTAAAACTATTCTAAACGTAAACTCTGTAAATTTAAGTGAAATAGACATCCTTACTATTTCTAAAGGTCCAGGTAGCTTTGTAGGGATAAGAACCACTATTGCTATAGCTCAAGGTTTGGCGCTTGGATTAAACATTCCAATATTTGCACTGTCTACTTCACGAATTATTGCAGAATACGCCTGGAATACATTTAAGTTGAATAAAATATTAGTAGTTCTAAAAATAAATAAAAGTAAGATATATTTAGCAAAATACACTAAAAATACAAGACAAAATTGGATTAAAAAACAATATGAAGGAATGTGTACTATCGAAGAAATAACCAAGATACTAAGTTCTTTAAAAAAAAATTGGATAATAATAGGAAATGTTTTAGAGTTATTTTCAAAAAATATTCTTAAAAAAAACTTGATATTAAAAAATATTAGTTCTTTAAAATCACAATTTATCATTTCTTTATATTTATCAAGCACACGTTATCAAAAACACAAATCTTATTTTGACATATCTCCAATTTATTTTCCAAAAGAAGTAAATTCATAAACATATTCTTATGATTCTCAACTAAAATATTTAATCTTTAAGTTTATTTATCTAGAATCAAGATTTTGGATTAATAAATGTCAAAATCTTGATTAATATTTTATCATGAATAACTTAGTATTCCTAAATTTATTCTATTCAGGAATAGTCACATTTAATTCTAATATAGATATGTCGTTTCCTTTTTGATCTAATTGAACAGAAATCATATTTGGATCTACTTTAACGTATTTACAAATTACTCGTAAAATTTCTTGTTTTAATTCGGGTAAATAATTTGGTTCATTATCTTTTTTTCTTCGTTCAGCAACAATAATTTGTAATCTCTCTTTTGCTACATTAGCAGTACTTTTCTTTCGAGATAAAAAAAAGTCTAACAAAGCCATGTTTTATCTCCTAAATAATCGTTTTAAAAAACTTTTTTTTTCTTCTTTAAGAAACCGAAAAGGAATATTATTTCCAAGTAAACGATCTACGGTATCATGATAGGCTTGTCCAGCATGAGAATTCAAATTTAATATTACAGGAATTCCTTGATTAGATGATTTTAGTACAGAACAATCTTCAGGAATGACCCCAATTAATGGTATTCTCAAAATATCTAAAACATCTTGTGTACTTAACATCTCTCCTTTGTTCACTCTAATTGGATTATATCGGGTTAACAATAAATGTTCTTTTATAGGTTTACAGTTGTTCTTCGCTCTTTCAGATTTAGAAGAAATAATACCTAATATACGATCAGAATCTCTTATAGAAGATATTTCAGGGTTTGTAGTAATAATCGCTTCATCTGCAAAATATATAGCTAAAATTGCTCCAGATTCTATTCCCGCTGGTGAATCACAAATAATAATATCAAAATTCATTGCAATTAACTCTTGAAAAACATTATTAATACCTAATTTTGTCAACGAATTTTTATCTTTAGTCTGAGATGCTGGCAGAATAAACAAGTTATCCGTTCTTTTATCTTTGATTAAAGCTTGATTTAAATTTGCATCTCCGTTAATTACATTTACAAAATCATATACTACTCTACGTTCACATCCCATAATTAAATCTAAATTGCGCAATCCTATATCAAAATCAATTACTATTGTTTTTTGTCCTTTTTGTGCAAAACCTGTTGCTAAAGCTGCACTAGAAGTAGTTTTTCCTACACCTCCTTTACCTGAAGTTACTACAATAATACGAGTCATAAACACATCCTGAATAATTTTTAATTAAGTTTTAAAATATTTAATTTCTTGTTCTTGATATAGATTTTAACACTGTTTCCTATGCAATCTGGAGAAATTTGATCGCTTAACAAATATTCTCCTGAAATAGAAATTAGCTCGGCAAAAAACTTCATGCAAAATATTTGACACGTAATATCTCCTTTAGCACCTGCTAAGACTCTTCCTCTCATACTTCCATAAATATGAACATTACCATCGGCTATTATTTCTGCTCCTGAATTAACGTTATTTGTAACGATAATGTCTGAATTATTAGCGTAAATCTTTTGTCCAGATCTAATAGGAAAATCAATAATTTTAGTTTTTTTATTATTTTTTGAAATAACGGATACATTATTAAACCGATATTTATTTAAAAAGCTAAATGACTTAGTTTCTTCTGATAAAACAAGTAATCCAGATTTTATAATTATGTTTTTTAAAACATTGTTGTAACAACCACTCACTCCGATAATGTGAAAATTAAATGAAATAATTAATTTTATTATATTATTCCAATTGTTTATATTAGATAATTTTTTTATGTCAATAACTATTGGTAAATCTTTAAAAAAGTTAGGAGACATATTAAATTTTTTATTTAATTCTTTACATATTACTGAGATTGAATCAGTTTTTAAATAAAGAACTAATATTTTGAAAACACTTTCTTTTAATTCAATTGGAAAAATTTTTATCATTTTAAATGCTTGTAAGTGATGGGAATATTTAACTATTATATATTAGAACGTTACATATTATGCTTTATTATATTAACATAACTATTTTATATACATAATTAAAATGATGCGATTTAAAAAATAGCTATATTATATAAACAATAATACATAGTTTAAAAAAGTTATTTTAAACAAAAATTATTAAAATTATTTTATAATTTTAAATCTTTTTATTCAAAAGTGTATGCTGATTTTATTTTATAAACAGAAAAACGTACTAATTAAGAAAATGTTGCTCTATCAAGTATAATAATCCAATTTATAGTTGTAGTATTATAAAATTAATAAAAATATATGACAAATACAAATAAACTTGTTTTAAGAAATATACATTTATTTTTAAAAAAAAAATTTTTATATTAGGAAATATATACGATGAGTTTTGTTTGGATAAGTTAAATAGAGATACAATAATATGTACTCAAAAATTTGATCATTGGATAAGTTTAAAAAAGAAAACAAAACATAAAGTGAAATTTGTTTTATTAGAGAAAAAAGAAACAATTCTAAATTCTGATGTAATACTATATTTTTGGCCAAATAGTAAAATTGAAGCTATATTCCATTTAAAATATATATTTTCTATATTATCTGAAAAACATTCTATCTTTTTAATTGGAGAAAAAAACAGTGGAATAAATACTGCGCAATCTTTATTAAAAAAATGGATACAACTAAAAAAAATAGACTCTGCAAAGCATTGTTTTCTTTTTGAAGGAAAAATAATATTAAAACCTAAATTTCGATTTAATACTTTTATACACAACAATATATGGAATAAAATCAATATCAATACCATTCCAGGGATTTTTAGTTATAATAAAGTTGATATCGGCTCTCAATTATTAATATCAACGTTTACTAAATCGATAAGAGGAAATGTACTAGATATAGGATGTGGTTCAGGAGTTTTGTCAGCATCACTAATGAAATATTCAAACTATATTACACTAACATTAGTCGATATAAATATAGCAGCATTAAGATCCAGTGAATTAACTTTGAAAGCAAATAATATTATAGGAAATATATACCCTAGTAATATCTATTCTAACATTAATGAAAAATTTGATTTAATTATTTCAAATCCTCCTATACACAAAAATTTTAAGATAAACTTAAATTATATAAAAGAAATAATTAAAAATTCGGTAAAATACTTGACAAAAAAAGGTGAAATAAGAATTGTAATTAATTCAAGCATATCTTGTCACAAAATTTTTAAATATACCTTTTCAAAATATAATATATTAAATGAAAATAACAATTTTAAAGTATATCAAGCATACAAAAGATACAAAAATTAAATTAAATCAATTAAATTGTACCCAGAGCGGGAATCGAACCCGCAAAGCTATTCAGCCGAGGGATTTTAAATCCCTTGTGTTTACCAATTTCACCATCTGGGCATATAATTTTATAACGTGTTTAAAATAGGCGCATCCCGGAATCGAACCGGGCTAATACGGATTTGCAATCCGCTACATAACCAATCTGTCAACGCGCCACTAGATCGAATTTTAGCAATATTTATTAATAATTACAAGTATTTTAATATTAATTAATGTTTACATATGTATTCCAATAAATAATAAATAATTTTATTATATAAAATAATTTCTTTTAAACTACTGACAAATACAGTATACTTATTCGTACTAAAATACATCACTATCGTAATGGAGGAATGGCCGAGTGGTTTAAGGCAGCGGTCTTGAAAACCGCCGATGAGAAATCATCCGAGAGTTCGAATCCCTCTTCCTCCAAAATATTTAAAAATTTATTTATGTTTAGATATAAAAAATGAAAAATTGGATAGTCTAAAACCTAATAAGAAAAGTGTTAATAGATATAAAATTCCAGATAAAATACAAATAAACACTAGTTGACATGATTTAAATAGTATTGTTCCTACATTCCATTTAGTAAATATGTTTATACTTAAATACAAAAAACTAGTCATAATTAATGCAGCAATAAAAATTTTAAATAAAAAAACAAACCAACCAGGTTCAGGAAAAAAAATTTTTTTATTAAATAAGAACCAATATAATAAAATAAAGTTAATCCATGCAGCGAAACTGATCGAAAGTGAAAAACTATTATGTCGAAAGTAAGGTAAAAAGATAAAGTTCATCAATTGCGTTATTATTAAAATGAAAATAGAAATTACTCCAGGACTGTAAAAATCCTTATTTGAATAAAAACCAGGCAATATAATTTTTATTAAAATTAATGGAATTAATCCTACTGAATACAGAACTAAAATATTTTTAGTCATAATAACGTCAAAATCGGAAAAGTTTCCATATTGAAATAAAACAATAATTATTGTCTTTGACAAAATAGCTAACGAAAAAGAACAAGGAATAGATACTAAACATCCAATTTTAAGTGCCCAATTTAATAATTTAGAATACTCATCCTTATTTAGATTATTCATACTATTAGATAATAGAGGTAGAATCAAAGTCCCTAAAGATACTCCAAAAATACCAGAAATAAATTCAACTAATCTATCGGAATAATATATCCATGACATAGATCCAGTAACCAAAAACGAGGCAAAAATAGTATTTAAAATTACCGAAATTTGGCTGGTAGAAACTCCGATAATAATTGTGTTCATCTTGTTTAAAATTTTTCGAAATCCAATATTATTTATGTTTAATTTAGGGAGAACTAACATATTAATTTTTTTTAAAAATGGAATTTGATAAATAAATTGAATGAATCCGCCTGATAAAACTGCCCAAGCTAAAGAAAAAATAGATGTTTCGAAATATGAAGAAAAAAACAATATAAAAAGTATCATATTTATATTTAATAAAACAGGAGAAAAAGAAGGTATAAAAAAATAATTCCAAGAATTGAGAATAGATCCTACTAACGACCCTAAAGAAATAAAAAATATATAAGGAAATACTATTCGTAATAATTCTATTGTTAAAGATAATTCGTATGAACGTGCACTGATCCCAGGAGCGATTATTGAAATTATTTGAGGCGAATAATAAACTCCTAAAATTGTAAAAATTCCTAAAAGTACAATCATAAATCCCAATATATTAGAAATAAAATTTTGTACTAGTTTTATATTATTAAAATTTTTATATTTTAGTAAAGTAGGAATAAATATTTGAGAAAAAAAACCTTCTGCGAAAATTCTACGAAATAAATTAGGTATTCTAAAAGCTAAAAAAAAAGAATCTGTTAAACCTGAAGCTCCAAATGTATATGCGATTAATACATCTCGTATAAGTCCTAATATTCTAGAAACAAAAGTCATAATACTTAATGATATCAGCGATCTCAAAATATTCACGATACACTACCTTTTTTACCATTTATAATATAGACTCAAAAAAGTAATTAATTTATTTTAAATAATAATCTAAACTACCGAAATAATCTTAAAGCCTTAAATTTATTACAATACATTAATATAACTATTATTAACTGCATTACTATTTTAAACATTCATCAGTGCTCAAACTATTTTAAAATAGGTATTTAATGATTAAAATTAAACAATTTACTATAATAAAACCAGATGATTGGCATGTTCATTTTAGAAATGGTAAAATATTAAAAACCATAGTGAAATACACGAGTAATTTTTATGAAAGGGCTATGGTCATGCCTAACTTAAGTTCTCCTATTATTACTATAAAATCTGCTAAAAAATATAAAAAAAACATTTTAAATGCACTAAAAAAAAATTCAACTTTTACGCCATTAATGACATGTTATTTAACTATAGATACCGATCCTGACGATATTGAATACGCTTTTTACGAAAAAATATTTTTTGCTGCTAAATTATATCCAAAAAATAGCACTAGTTACTCTAAATTTGGAATTAAAAAAATTAAAACTATTACTAACGTTTTAGAACGCATGCAAAAGATAGGTATGCCATTATTAGTTCATGGAGAAATAGTTGATAAAAATATGGATATATTTGATAGAGAAAAATTTTTTATTGATAAAATTTTAATTAAATTGCGAAAAGATTTTCCTGAACTAAAAATTGTATTAGAACATATAAGTACTAAAGAAGCAGTAGACTATATACAATCTGTTAAAAAAAACTTAGGAGCAACAATTACTCCTCATCATTTAATGTATAATAGAAACGACATGTTATCAAATGGAATTCGACCACATTTATATTGCCTTCCAATATTAAAATCCAAAACACATCAAGAAGCTCTGAGAAAAGCAATATCTAGCGGAAATAAGAAATTCTTCTTAGGTACTGATAGCGCACCACACTATTACTATAATAAAGAAAGTCACTGCGGATCAGCTGGAATTTTTAATTCGTTGTCATCATTATCTATATACGCAGAAATATTTGAAAAAATGCATGCTTTAAATCATTTTGAATCTTTTTGTTCTAGAAATGGTGCCTTATTTTACTCATTACCTGAGAACAAGAACACTATTACATTTATCCGAAAAAGTTGGAAAATTCCAGATAAAATATTTGTTGGAGAAAAAATCATTATTCCATTTTTAGCAGGAAAAATGGTAAAATGGACAATAGAATAAAATTATGAATAAATAACAACAGTATTTTTATTACTCGCTATTCCAGATACTATTTTACCGTTGTCCAGTTTTACTTTTACTAATTGATTTTTATACGCGTTATTAATTGCTAATCCTTCTGATATAATTGTAAAACCTATATTAGTAATAATAATTGATACTCTTTCATTTTTTGTAATTAAAAAAACAGGACGTAATAAATCTTGAGTTATTATGTCATTTTTTTTAATATCTTTTAAACTTACCAAGTTTAATACTTGTTTTTTTATAACATACGAATCTAATGGAAATTGATCTAAATATCCATATTTGACAAATATATCTGTATTAACTAATTTTTTACCTTTTTTAATATTTCGAGAAGCTATTACATATTCTCCTTTGAATTTAACTCGAACTTGAACAAATTGATAATGTTGTCCGCAAATAACTTTAATATTCATTAATCCTGAAGGCTTAATAGTATCTACGAGAACGAATTTAAAATTTTTACAAGTTGGCCATTTCTTAAATAGAACATTTCTATACAAAATAATACTCATATTCTTAAAATAAGGAGCATTATTTTTTTTTAAAAAATGAACAAGTTGTTCTTGAAAAGTACTTGCGTTCACTTTAAAAGTAATTAAAAGTAAAAAAAGTGATAAAATGTATATTTTTGATATCATATATTTCTATTATAATGTAATTTAAAGTAAACTTAAATTACGTATATTTTTTTATAAAAATGTATTATTATACATAAAATTTATCATAAATATTCGTATCAAGTATACAAAATATTATTTTTAAATTGATTTTTAGTATAAATATTTAATATAAAGCAAATAATCTATAACATAATTCAAGGCGTTATTATATACTTTTCAAATAGAAAATAATATTAATTATATTAACTTCATAATATGTAGATAAAATAATGTTAAATAAACTAAATAAAGAATTCAATTTTAACAGATATGCATTAAATTTACGTGCATACAGGCAAGAATTATTAGCATCTAACATTGCCAATAGCGACACACCAAATTATAAATCGTTAGATATCAATTTTTCTAAGATATTACAATCATTATTGAAACAAAATTACCGTAATAACAAAAATGACTTAACTATAACTTCTAATAAGCATATTTCTATTTCAAATGATGATATATCAGATAATTATCATAAAATAATAGAAAAAAATTATATTTTCAGCGATAATAAAGTAAATGTAGATGCTGAAAAGATAAATTTCGTAAACAATAGTTTACTATATCAAATGGAAATTGCATTTATAAATAACAAGTTTAAAACTTTCATGAGTGTACTAAAAGGATAATTCATGTCTTTATTTAAAATATTCGACATTGCTGGTTCAGCAATGTCAGCACAATCCCAAAAAATGCAAGTACATGCAAGTAACCTAGCTAATTCTGATAGTTTGGTGAATAAAAATGGAAAGTTATATCCATATATATCAAAAAGAGTCGTTTTACAATTTGATAATTTTAAAGGATCAAAATCTGGTGGAGTCAAAGTAAAAGAAATAGTAGAAGATAAAATGCCATGCAGAGTTATATATGATCCAAATAGTCCTATCGCTAACTCTAAGGGATTTGCTAAAACTTCAAATGTAAATATAGTTTCTGAAACTATTAGTGCTATTTCGGCATCTAGAAATTATCAAGCTAATTTAGAAATTTTAAATACGATAAAATTTATGATTATGAAAACATTAACCATTGGGCAATAAACCGAGTTTAAATATGTTTATGTACTTTAAAAGAACTTTAAAGAAAATTTAACACAAGCATTTATAATATTACTTATTTTAAAATGTTCTATATAAATGATTCATATTATTAAAAAACACTATTAATAATTAATAAGATCAATATAATAAACATATTAGATTAAATGAAACTAAGTAAAAAAATTGAACTAATGGTAAATAATTATTTAATATGAAATGAAAGTTACTATAATATTTATAATTCAGTATAATGAAATAAATAAAATATAATTTTAAAAAATAAATCACTGATTATAATTACATATTATTTATTAAATCAACATA
>NZ_CP033004.1:364392-399739 GCF_005080745.1 Buchnera aphidicola (Melaphis rhois)
CCAATATTAAAAGAACTACATAAACAACTAAAAGAAAATAAAATCAAAAAAAAATATTTAGCTTTAGTTCATGGAATTTGGCCAATAAATTTGAAATATATTTCTGCTCCTTTACTAAAAATTAAATTAAATAATGATCATATGGTTAAAATAAATAACATTTGTGGAAAATTTTCGAAAACCTATTTCAAAATAAAAACAAGATATGTCAACAATACCTTAATGTCAATTACTCCGATAACTGGACGAATGCACCAAATTCGAGTACATTCTCAATATGCAAATCATCCAATCGTATTAGATAAAAAATATGGAAAAATTAACTTAGATCATGAAATTAAAAACAATTATTCCATCCAACGATTATTACTACACGCTAGTTCTATTAGTTTTTTTCATCCAAAAAAAAAAAATATATTACTGTCACAGCACCAATAGATGAAGACTTTACAAAAATATTAAATAATCTTTCAAAAAAATATATTTAGTAAACATCGCAATGTTTCAGGATAAAAGTAATTAAACTGTAATTTATGCTTTTAATTTTATATAAAATAAATTACTATTTTAATTAGTATAATCAAAAATAAATTAATATTTGTATCAAATTTATTTAATATATCTCTGTCATAAACTAAAATCAAATATTTCTATATTTAGAATGATCAATATAAGGAAAAATTATTTGTGGCTGTTCAAAAAAATAAACCAACTCGTTCTAAACGAGGTATGCGTAGATCTCACGATCATTTATACGTCCCATTATTATCAATAGATAAAATGTCAGGAGAAACACATATTAGACACCATATCACTAAAAAAAAGTATTATAAAGGTATAAAAGTACTATAATTCTTATTTGATTAATCATACATTTTTTATGTTTAATAATAGTGCTATTTCATATAAATAACACTATTATTAATAAATTACGCAATTCATAGTATAATAGATGATGTCTTATAATTATGTTTCAGAAGTCCATATACCTTATAAACTAAATGTTGTTTAATAATAGTCTATTCTTTAAAATTTAAAAAATACTTTATTTTAAAGTAATATTTAATGTTTCTAAATAATTTGTTTTGAAATCAATTAATATTGAATTTAAAATAAAAAGTTAACATATTTTAAAATGATATAATTTAATAAAATTTAAACTGTTAAAATACTAGTTTTTAAAATACATATTTTAAAAGGAATGTTAATGCGTTTATATGCTATGTTATTTCCTGGCCAAGAAAAACAAAAAAAAAATGTATTATTATCTCTTATAAAAAAATATAAAATAATAAAACAAACTTTTGATGAATCTTCCGAATACGTTGGACATAATTTATACAAATTAGTAGACAATAGTTCACAACAAGAAATGGACAAAAGTAAATATACTAAATTAATTACATTAACAATATCAGTTGCTATGTATCGATTATGGCAACAAAAAAATAGAAATATTCCAGTAATACTGTCTGGACACAGTTTAGGTGAATATTCAGCATTAGTCTGTGCTGAATCATTAAAGTTTTGTGATGCTATAAAATTAATTATATTACGCGACAAATTTATGAAAGAATCTATGAAACATAAATTAGGAGCTATGAATGTAATAATAGGATTAAAACAATTTAAAATTGAAAAAATTTTAAAAAAATTCAATATTATAAAAGAAGTTTCAATAGCTTGCATTAATACCTATAATCAAATTGTTATTTCAGGAGAAAAATGTGCAGTTTATAAAGTAAGTTCTGCTTGTCAAAAAATTGGTGCTAAAAAAATTTTTCGTCTCTCTATAAATCCACCTTCTCATTGTATGCTAATGATAGAAGCATCGAAAAAATTATCAACAATATTAAAACATATATCATTTAAAATACCAATATTTCCAATTGTTAACAATGTTGATGTAAAATGCGAAACTTCTGCACATGCAATTCGTAGTGCACTAACTAGACAATTATATAATCCAGTTAGATGGAGTGAAATAATAACATATTTATCTAATAAATATGTCTCAATGTTTATTGAATTAGGGTTGAATAATACATTAACCAACCTTAATAAATCTACTATTGCAATTCCTTCAATTTCACCTAATAATACAGTTAACTTTTATCAAAGATTTTGAAAACTTTATAATACCTAAATGACCAATAAAAAAAAAGTAGCATTAGTCACAGGAGCTAGTCGCGGTATAGGAAAAGAAATTTCGAAAAAATTAGCAAGTAAAGGAATTATAGTAATTGGAACTGCTACATCTAACGCTGGAACGAAAATAATTAATAGTTATTTAAAAAATCATGGAACTAGTTTTATTCTTGATGTTATGAATTCTGATTCAATTAAAAACGCTATGCAAAATATTTGCAACGATTTTGAACATATTGACATATTGATCAATAATATAGGTATCGTTCAAGATAAATTGTTAGTTAATATGACATATAGCGATTGGAATAAAGTTATTGAAATTAACTTAAATTCTATTTTTCACATATCCAAACCTATTGTGAAGAAAATGATACGAAAAAAGCAAGGAAAAATCATTACAATAGGATCAATCATAGGACATATAGGAAACTATGGACAAACAAATTATTCTGCATCTAAATCCGGATTGATAGGTTTTCATAGATCTTTAGCATTAGAAGTTGCTTCTCAAGGTATTTGCGTTAATATGATAGCACCAGGTTTTATTGAGACTGATATGACAAAGAAATTAACTAAACATCAAAAATACAAATACCTTTTAAAAATACCTATGAAAAAATTTGGAAAAATTAATGAAATATCTGAAACAGTTTTATTCTTAATTTCTGATAATATTAGTTATATTACAGGTCAAGTCATACACATAAATGGAGGAATGTATATGCCATAAATTTTTTATAGTATATTTAAAATAATAATATTCGCACTTTTATTTTATTCTAAACATTTTTTGAATACTTGTACTAAATAATAAAATAGAGATTTTTATGAAAAATTTAGAAAAAAGAGTTAAAAAAATAATTTCAAAGCAATTAGGTTTAATGGAAGAAGAAGTAAAAAATACATCATCTTTAACTGAAGATTTAGGTGCAGATTCGTTAGATAATGTAGAATTAATTATGACATTAGAAGATGAATTTAACATCGAAATTCAAGATGAAGAAGCAGAAGATTTAACTACAGTACAATCTATATTAAATTTCTTAAAAAATAAGTGCCAATAATTAATGTTTAATAAAATAACAATATTAATTAACTAAATGATACATAAATTATCTTAATAAAAATATTAGCTTGGAATGTTTATCAATGTTAAATAATAAATTCATAGTTATTGAAGGAATAGAAGGATCTGGAAAAACTACTATGTGTCATTTTACAAAAAACTTGTTATTTGAATATGGTATCACCAATATAAAAAGTTTAAGAGAACCTGGAGGGACCCCTTTATCTGAAAAGATAAGATGTTTGATTAAACATTCCGTTGAAAATGAACCTATTTTTTATGAAACAGAACTATTATTAATTTATGCTGCTAGAGTTCAATTAATAAAATCAATCATTAATCCAGAGCTAAAAAAAGGCACTTGGATTATTAGCGATCGATTTACATTATCTTCATTAGCTTACCAAGGCGGAGGTAGGGGTATTGAACGAAATAAAATACTATTTTTGCAATCACTTTTTGCAAAAAATCCTATTCCTGATGTCACTTTTTATTTAGATGTTAAACCTACAATCGGAATAAAAAGAATTCAAAAAAGAAAACATTTGGATCGAATAGAAAAAAACAAACTAGATTTTTTTGTTAAAGTTAGAAAAATATATTTAACATATGTAAACAAAGATCCTAAAATTATAAAAATAAACGCTAACCATAGCTTAAATACAGTAAAAAAAAATTTTAAACTACAATTTTTTTCTTGGTTAAAAAAAGACACATGAATCTATACCCATGGCTAAAAATACATTATGAAAATATCATTTGTCAACTTATAAAACAAACAAGTAATCATGCAATTATATTAGAAACACAAAAAGGTATAGGTATTACTTTGTTAATAAAAAACATTGTATTATGGTTAATATGCCTAAATAAAAAAAAAATATTTTTTTGTAAAAAATGCCGAAACTGTCAATTGATAAATATGCAAACATATCCCGATTGGTATAATATGAAATTATTCTCTAATAAAAGTACAATAGGAATTGATACCATAAGATGGTTATGTAATCAATTGTTTCATACAACTAAACAAAATGGAAAAAAAGTAGCATATTTTTCTGATATGTCGCAATTAACACAAAATGGGACCAATGGTTTGTTAAAAGCTCTCGAAGAACCTCCTAAAAATACGTATTTTTTATTTGTAAATTACATCCCTTTTAAATTGTTACCTACACTACGCAGTAGATGTATATCATATACTATTTTACCTCCAATAGAACAAATTAGTATTGATTGGTTAAAAAAAGAAAATTTTAAAATCAAAGAAACTGTTTTTAAAACTGCATTACGTATTAACAAAGGATCACCTATTTTAGCTAAAAAATTTCTCTTAACATCGTTATGGGAAGAACGAAATACATTTTTCTATAATTTGCATTATTCTATACAAAATAATAATTTTATACACATGTTAAATAATTTTAATCTAGGTAACATAGAAAAAAAAATTTTTTGGCTATGCAGTTTATTATTTGATGCAATAAAAATAAAGTATGGAAAAAAAAATAACGTAATTAATTTAGATAAAATAAATATAATACAACTTTTTAAAAAACAATATTCCTTTGCATTACTCGATAATAGTATTAGGTCATGGATGTATTGTCATATTAAATTAACTAGTATTATTGGAATTAATACCGAATTGTTATTAACTGAACAATTGTTACGATGGGAAAAAATCCTAAAAACTAATAGTAACTAAAATATTTTAAAAAGAGAAAATATTGTTATGTTTCTTATAGACTCACATTGCCACGTTGATCTTTTAAATTATCACAGCATTCATTCAGGATTAGAAGATGTATTAGAAAAATCTATAAAAAGTAATGTTAAACTTTTACTTTCAGTATCTACATCTATTAGCAATTTCAACTATGTAAAAAATTTTATTAAAGACAATAAAAATATACTATTATCTTGTGGAATTCATCCATTGCATCTCAATAAAGATAAAGATGAAATAGAACATTTAAAAACTTTTTCCCAAAATAAAGATGTAATTGCTATAGGAGAAACTGGATTAGATTATTATTATTCAATAGATAATTCTATTTCTCAACAATTGTCATTTCGACAACATATTAACATCGCAATTAAACATAAAAAACCACTATTAATACATACTAGACATGCAATAAATGATACAATTAATATCTTAAAAGAAGAAAAAGCAGAACAGTGCATAGGAATAATTCACTCTTTTACTGAAAATCTTGAATCTGCAAGAAAATTATTAGATATGGGATTTTATATTTCTTTTTCCGGTATTATAACTTTTAAAAATTCTAGTCATATTCGACAAATTGCAAAATTCATACCTATAGACAGAATACTATTAGAAACCGATGCTCCATATCTAGCACCTATTCCTCATAGAGGGAAAGAAAACCAACCTGCTTTTTTATACGATATAGCATTAATAGTTGCTAAGTTAAAAAACATAGATATTGAAGTACTTTCCGAATATACAACACAAAACTTTATTAGATTATTTCATTTAGAATCATTTGCTTCAAAATTATTCTAAGAATTATCTTATCAAGATTGATCGTATAATATTGTGTAACTATTAATTTCTAATAATAAATATTTATATACAACAAAACATATACAACATTTCATACATGAACGTTTCATGTATAACAAATAATCTAATAGGAAATAACTATAAAGTGTTTAAAAATACCTTTTCAAACCTACAAAAAATAGGCAAATCATTAATGCTACCAGTATCTGTACTGCCAATTGCTGGAATATTATTAGGAATTGGTTCAGCACATTTTTATATTATTCCAGATATTATTTCTCATATTATGACTCAAGCAGGAGGATCAGTATTTTCTAATATGCCATTAATATTTGCTATTGGAATAGCATTGGGTTTTACAAAAAACGATGGGGTGTCAGCATTAGCTGCAGTAATTTCATATGGTATGATGATACAAACGTTTTCTATAATGATTCCAATTTTTTCTAAATATTCAATTTTAGAAATAAATAAACCAAACCTATTAGATACTGGAATATTAGGTGGAATTATAGCTGGATCTATTTCAGCATACATGTTTAATAGATTTCATCATATTCAACTTCCTGATTATCTAGGATTTTTTTCTGGAAAACGCTTTGTTCCAATTGTTTCAGGTTTGTTGGCAATTATAGTCGGTTTGATCTTATCATTTATATGGCCACCTATAGGATATATTATACAAACATTTTCTAAATGGGCAGCATATCAAAATCCTGTCCTTGCTTTTGGAATATATGGTGTAATAGAACGTGCATTAGTTCCTTTCGGATTACATCACATTTGGAATGTTCCTTTTCAGATGCAAATTGGTGAATATAGTAATTCAGCAGGACAGATATTTCATGGAGATATTGCTAGATATATGGCTGGAGATAATACAGCAGGAAAGCTATCAGGAGGATTTATATTTAAAATGTATGGTCTTCCTTCTGCTGCACTAGCAATATGGCATTGCGCTAATAAACATAATAGAAAAAAAATAGGTGGAATCATGATCTCAGGAGCACTAACTGCTTTTCTAACTGGAATCACTGAGCCAATTGAATTTTCCTTTATATTAGTTGCTCCTATATTATATTTAATTCATTCTGTTTTAGCTGGTTTAGCTTTCCCAATTTGTATTCTATTAGAAATGAGATCTGGAACTAGTTTTTCACATGGATTGATTGATTTTTTGATGCTCAGCGGAAATAGTAACAATTTATGGTTATTCCCTATTATTGGAATTTTATATGGCCTTATATATTACATTATTTTTTATGCTGCAATAAAAAAATTGAATTTAAAAACACCAGGTAGGGAAAACTATACTACTGCGTCATTATACAGAAATACAAAAGAAATTGTACCACATATAGTAATAGCTTTAGGAGGAAAAAAAAATATTACTTCCTTAGATGCATGTATAACACGATTAAGAATCACAGTAATTGATACATCTAAAATAAATGTACAACAACTCAAAGAACTTGGAGCTGCTGTAGTTATCATATCAGGTTTAGGAGTTCAAGCTGTATTTGGAACTAAATCAGATAATATAAAAACAGAAATAGACAATTATATTTTAAATGATCACTAATATGGTTTATAATATAAAATTATTTTAACTTTTAATCTGAATTTTATATATAAAAAATGAACTATAAACATTTAACAATAAATTTTAAATAAATGACCAAATATAAGGAACATTATTTTGAACAATACAAGTATATTTAGTAAAATAATAAAAGAAAACGATTTATCAAAAATAATTTATAAAGACAAATATGTAACTTCTTTCCATGATATTAAACAAATAGCTCCTATACATATATTGATTGTTTCAAATAAATTGATTAAATCTATTAATGAAATTAACAAAAGTAATAAATATATATTAGGACATATGATTTATGTAGCAACTATATTAGCTAAACAATTTAAAATTGATAAGAGTGGATATCGATTAATTATTAATTGTAATAAAGATGGAGGACAGGAAATTTTTCATTTACATTTACATTTATTAGGAGGAAAAAAATTAGGGAAAATGTTGTCTTGATATATCAGTTTAACAAAATAATTTCAAATATAATTTAAATTTAAAAATACGTTTATAAGAAACATGTTAATAAAGATTTTAAATATATTAGCATTAATATCTACGTTAATATTAAATAATTACAGTTTACTATTTAAAAAAAGTTTTATAAAAAATAACAATTATAAAAAAATTTTATTCTTTAAAAATATATTTATTGACTTATTAGAATTGAAAAAAAAACTTAAAAATGATCTATTAGATGACGTAAAAAATATTAATGTACCATTTCAAGATAATTTTTTATTTGTTAATGATATTAAAAATAATACTATTTATGAAATAAATACAAAAAAAATAAGACATATAATTATTAATTTATTTAATCAACAAACTACTTGTTTTAAGATGGTACAAGAAAATTATGTTATACAAGCAAAAAAATGCTTAAACATATCTCCTAAAGATATATTAATTAATATAAATAAAGCATTAATATTGGCTAAAAAAATAAATGTAAATTACTTAATATATAGTTCAATATATGAAAAATATAAAAAATTATATTTAAAAATACAAATGATTTTAGTAAATTCTAAAGAAATTTTTTTGGAAACTGATATATTAATAGGATCATTAAAAATTTAAAATGTTTTACATATTTATAAAATAATATGTCATAAAAGTTAATTTATATTATTAAATAATAATTTATTAAAAAAATAGTTAGAATAATAAATATAAATTATTTAATGTTTAACTTAAGCTAAAAAATAATAGTTAATTAAAAAGCTATAATTATTACAATAAATTTAAATTATATTATAATTCCGTAATGTTTGTATATATCAATTCTTCATACTGATTAAAAAATAAAAACGTAGTGTATATACGTTACGTATTTAATTTTAATTAATTATACATAAATACAATATATAAAATTATCCTATTAATATATTTTAATTGAAATCGTTCGTTATTATTTTTCGAGAAAAATGCTTCAATAGAATAGGAATTTTTTTATAAACAGGAAATGCTACTTCGTCTAAAGTACATAATAATTCATCATTATCTTTATCATAAATCAACTTATTTAAACAAATAGGACATACTAAAATATCAATAAATTCTTTTCTCATTGTAATATATCTATAAACGATTTTAAAAATATTATTTTACAGATACTATATTACATCTTGATATATATAAATTTAAAATTTTAAAGTAACAGTATATCATTACTTTGTCAATTAACTTTTTAAAAATGATACTACTTATTAAATATAATACTAATTTTAATATAGTAACTTTATTAGTAAATTAAAATATATATTTTAAATTTAAACTTTTAACTATATATCACATTAATAAAATTAAATAAATTACAAAATTTTATTTTAATAAAAAATGTAAATATAAAATATTATACGTTATTTAATTTTGACAGAACAATGATATACTTTTAACTGTGTTTTAAACGTATTTCATATTATCAAATAAAACTGTTCTTCACATTGTGCAAGAAAATCAAATATTAGAGTTATTCATAGTTCTGGGAAACGGAGATACATCTTTTATATTCTTAACGCCTATTATATATGACAAAAAACGTTCGAATCCTAATCCAAATCCTGAATGCGGAACGGTTCCATATTTTCTAAGATCTCTATACCACCAATAACTGTCTTTGTTTAATTTAAATTCTAAAAATCGTTTATCTAAAATATCTAATTTTTCCTCTCTTTCAGAACCTCCTAAAATTTCACCAATTGTAGGAACTAATAAGTCCATAGCTGCAACAGTATTTCCATTTTCATTTAATTTCATATAAAAAGCTTTAAGCGATCTAGGATAATTTATAATTATAGTTGGAAATCTAAAATGTTTTTCTACAATATATTTTTCGTGATCTGATGATAAATCCATTCCTAAAAATATTTTTTGATTAGAAAACTGAGACGATTTTTTTAAAATATCTATTACTTCTTTGTATTCTATTTTAATAAATTTTCTATTTGAAAATTCTTGCAATCTAACAACAATATTTTCATCTAAAGTATTTTTAAAAAATTCAATATCAACTTGGCACTGTTCTAATATAACGTTAACTGAATATTGTAATATATGTTCAGATAATGAAATTAAATCATTTAGTTTAGAAAAAGCTGTTTCTACTTCTAACATCCAAAACTCAGCAAGATGTCTACTAGTATTAGAATTTTCTGCTCTAAATGTTGGTCCAAAAGAATACACTTTAGACAAAGCGCATGCATAAGCTTCTAAACTTAATTGTCCAGAAACACTTAGAAAACTTTCTCTTCCAAAAAAATCTTTTTTAAAGTCTACTTTTCCATTGTTTTTCATAGGAATATTAGAAAAATCTAATGTAGACACTTTAAACATTTCACCACCACCTTCAGAATTTAATCCCGTAATAATAGGTGTTGCAATCCAGTAATATCCATACTTATCAAGAAGTTGATGTAAAGTGTGAAATAAACAATTTCTAATTCTAGATATAGCTCTAATAAAACTAGTTCTTGGTCTTAGATGAGAATACTCTCTTAAGTGTTCTAAAGAATGTTTTTTAGATGACATAGGATAAGTAGAAGGGTTTTTTATCCATCCAATAATTTTTATCTCTCTTGCATTTACTTCATATAATTGTTTTCTTCCTATTGATTTAATTAATATACCGCTAATTATAATTGAACAACCAACTGTTATTTTTATAATTTCTTCGTAATAATTAGATAAAGAACAATAAGCTACAACTTGAATTGTATGTAAATAAGATCCATCATATACGTCAATAAACGTAATTCCAGATTTTGAACTTCTTCTATTTCTTACCCATCCTTTTATTTCGATATATTTATTAGTTTTGACTGTATCATAATATATATCAGATATAGAAACTATATCCATAATCGTTCCTCTTAATAATAATTAAAAAAAATTAATCTAACGAAATTACTATCTTGAATTATACATTAAACGCTTGTTTTAAATCTTGCATAAATGATTCATTTATACAAACCATTTTACCTGGACTATCTGAAAGTTTAGCTACCGGTTTTCCATTACATTTTACTAATTTTATTACAATATTTAAAGGATTAACATTAGGAATATCACAAGTTAATTTTGTTCCTATTCCAAACATAATATTTATTTTTTTGTTAAAAAAATGAAATAAATCAGCTATATTATTAAAATTTAAATTATCTGAAAATAACAATGTTTTCTTTAAAGGATCGATTCCCAAAGATATATAATGACTAATGGCTTTTTCTCCCCATTCAAAAGGATCACCAGAATCATGTCTCAATCCTTGATAATAACTAGCTAAATTAAAATCAAAATCTTTTAAAAAAGCATCCATAGAAATGCAATCTGTAAGAGCAATACCTAACTGTGCTTTATAATATTTTAACCATATTTTTAATGCCATTTTTTGACTGTTTTTCAAAATAGGACTAATTTGTTGATGAGCTTGAAACCATTCATGAGATTGCGTACCCACTGGATTTATACCTAATATCCGAGAAATGTGATAATTACTTGATCCTACTAACCACGGAAAGGTGTTTTTTAAAAATTGAACTAGAGAAAAGTGAACATTATAAGAAAATCTTCTTCGTGTTCCAAAATCGATTATTTTAAGATTAGATAAATCTAAATCTTTAGTCATCTCATAAAAAGTAGAAATTTTTTTTTTAAGTAATTTAAAGCAATACGTGTAGTAACATTAGGTGATTCGTTTTGATGAACAATTTCACTGATTAACGCTAATAAAGGAACTTCCCATAATATTACTTCTTTCCACAATCCACGTATATGGATACATAATTTCCCATTTTTATCAAATATATTTACTTGAGAAACATTATATCTAAAATTTTTTAACCATAATAAATATTTTTTTGTAAAAAAAGGAAGTGAAGACATATAATTATATTCATCGTCAGTAAGATATAAATTAGTAGACATCATGTTAATTTGATTAATTAAAATGTTAGAATAACACCCAAACGAATTATTTCCTCTACACAAAAATTTTGCAGAAACAGTAATGTTTCTATAATAATAAAAAACTACCTGCTGCATGTGAAATTTATAAGCATCGGTATCTAAAAAAGTTGTTAATATTGAATAATCATATTTTTTCATGTCACATTATATAATTTTTTTAGTTAAAGGAGCAGTATAAACATTTTCATAGTATATTAATATTAATACATATAATATATAATTGTTTTAAAAAAACAAGTTTTAATTATATTTTTAATTATGTTATAAGATACGTTTCAAATTTTATCATATATAGCAAATGCGTATAAATATTTAGAAATACAAATAAAAACTTTATTTGTAACACATTTACTGATTTAGGTACTAAACATTGTATAATTTAATACGAAACATATTATTCAAACTTGATCCAGAAAAATCACATTCATTATTATTAAAATGTTTAAAACTAAAGTCGTATTTTCATACGAAGCGTATTAATTATAATAAATATTTATACAAACCTGTAAAACTTATGGGTTTAAATTTTAAAAATGCCTTAGGTTTAGCAGCTGGTCTAGATAAAAATGGAATATATGTTGATAGCTTTGCTAAAA
This sequence comes from Buchnera aphidicola (Melaphis rhois), assembly GCF_005080745.1. Classification (NCBI taxonomy): domain Bacteria; kingdom Pseudomonadati; phylum Pseudomonadota; class Gammaproteobacteria; order Enterobacterales; family Erwiniaceae; genus Buchnera; species Buchnera aphidicola. Next base: position 376,800 of record NZ_CP033004.1, read on the forward strand.
TGGGGTTTGGCTTTATAGAAATAGGAACTGTTACTCCAAAACCTCAAAGTGGAAATAAAATACCTCGTTTGTTTAGAATAATCCCAGCACATGCATTAATAAATCGTATGGGTTTTAATAACAGCGGAATAGATCAAATAGTATCTAATTTAAAAAAAATTTCTTTCAAAGGAGTTATAGGAGTAAATATAGGAAAAAATAAAAATACACCTATTGAAAAAGGAATCTTAGATTATATTCATTGTATGAAAAAAATTTATTATCTTTCTAGTTATATTGCTATAAATATATCATCTCCTAATACACAAAAATTACGAGAACTACAATATGGAATATTATTTGAAAAACTACTCGTTGGAATTAAACATACACAAGAAAAACTAACTAAAATATATAAAAAGCACGTTCCTATAGCAATAAAAATTTCACCTGATTTATCAGAACAAGAGATCATTCATATTTGTTATAATTTAATTAAATATGATATAGATGCTGTCATCGCAACAAATACTACATCAGATTTTTCTCTCATCAAAGGTTTACAGAATAGTACTGAGATAGGTGGATTAAGTGGCCAACCATTACAATCTAAAAGTACTAATATTATAAAGATATTAAATAGAGAATTAAAAAACAGAATTGTAATTATTGGAGTGGGCGGTATAGATTCTTTGATTTCAGCTCGAGAAAAAATACATTCAGGAGCACAATTAATTCAATTATATTCTTCACTAATATATCATGGACCAAAAATTGTAAAAAAAATAATAAAATATTTATAGATTAGTTGATCAAAAATTATTTTTCAAAACACAAAAATTAAACGTAACTTAATTATATTAAATATATATAATTAATACATGAACATTATACATAATTTGAGTTATTTTTTTAAAGATTACTAATGAAATAATACTATTCTATATATACTCCTAAATAATTATTTATACAATATGTAATTAAGCTTAATTAAAAGAAGTTATTAAAATTTATATCATTAAAATAATGTATTTTATATTGTACTTAAATTCTAATTTAAAAGAGATTTATTATGTCACTAGTTTACATGCAAAATGCTAGTTTTTTACTTAACAAAAACGAATTATTACATAATGTAAATTTTACAATTAATAAAAAAGAGCGAATTTGTCTAGTCGGAAACAATGGAACAGGAAAATCGACTTTTCTAAATATTATTATGAAAAAAGAACCACTAGATCATGGTCTTATTATATATAAAAAAAATATAAAGATAAAATATTTAGAACAAACTATCATAAATAATGATAGCTGCTCTATTTACGATTTTATTTGTGATGGAATTGGACAAGAATCTAAATATTTAAAAAATTATTTCCATATTTTAAATAATTTCAAATCTATTACATCTTCTAACAATTTAATACTACTAAATAGTCTAGAAGAAATTTTTGACAAAAAAAAACTATGGAAAAAAAAAGAGAAGATCGATAACATTATAAAAATGCTTGATTTAAAAAATCATTCTTTGTTATCCTCTCTTTCTGCAGGATGTTTAAGAAAAATAGAAATAGGAAAGATATTAGTAAGCGAACCTAACTTAATTATATTAGATGAACCTACAAACTATTTAGACCTCGCTACCATTAATTGGTTAGAAGAATTTTTAATACAGAATTCGGTAAGCGTATTGTTTGTTTCTCATGATCGATCTTTCATAAATAATATATCTACTAGAATTATTAATTTAAATTCTGGAAATATAATTTCATGGTCAGGAAACTATGATTCTTTCTTAAATAATCAATTTAATAATAAATGTAAAATTGAAATTGATAAAACAAAATTTAATAAAAAATTAGAACAAGAAAAACGATGGACTAACAGTGGAACAAAAGCACGTACCACTAAAAATATAAGTCGAATTAAACGATTCAAACACATGATGAATATTAAAAATCTTGAACAAAAACCTGAAAAAAGAATAAAAATCTTAATTAATGAAAATCATTACTCAGGAAATATCTTGTTTAAATTAGAAAAAGTGTGTTTTCGATTTAATGAATTTCCCTTAATAAATGATTTTTCCGATACTGTTAAAAAAGGTGAAAAAATTGCATTAATTGGAACAAACGGAAGTGGTAAAACTACACTATTAAAATTAATAATTGGAAAATTAAAACTAAATAGTGGAAATATTTATTCTAATCCAAACATTAAATTTGCTTATTTTGATCAAACAAGAACTCAAATTAGACTTGAAGAAACTGTATTAAATAATTTAATATACGAAAAAGAAGAAATTTACATTAACAATAAAAAATACCACAAACTAAAATATCTAGAAAATTTCCTATTTTCTAAAAATAAGGTAAAGTTGAAAGCCAAAGCATTGTCAGGTGGAGAAAGAAATAAATTGCTATTAGCTAAACTATTTTTAAAAGAAAGTAACGTATTAATATTGGATGAACCAACTAATGATTTAGATTTAGAGTCATTACAAGCTTTAGAAATTGCGCTAAAACAATACAAGGGCATTATATTATTAATTAGCCATGATAAGACATTTATACAAAATATTGTTAATAAGTATTGGAGTTTCGAAAAAAATGGATGTATTAAAAAATATTTAACTTTTCCAAGCATAAAAAAACTCACAAGTACTGTATTATCTTCTCATTACGAGATTAATTCAAAACATAAAAAAAATAAATTAATATCTAAAATATTAAATAATAATTTAAAAAAGGAACTAAAAAATATGCCGAATGTAATAGAAAAAATAGAATCTAATATTGCAAAATTACAAAAAGAAATAAACACTTCAAATTTTTTTCATTCATCGTTACATAATCAAAAAAAAACATTACATGAATTAAAAAACGAAGAAGCAAATTTAGATAAGCAATTTTCAAGATGGGAATATTTAGAATCATATAAAAAATAGATAAATTAAATTTATATGTTAACTATATACCGTTTTATAGTTTTAGACTTACTAATGTAAGTATTATTTCTAATCTAATTAAATTAAAATATACAATAATAAATTTATATAGCAATACTTTGATTTACAAAAATATTTTTATATTTAAGATAATTAACAGTTGTCATACATTGCTTAGAACAACAATTATTAAACTTGTTAGAACATTCAATACACTGAATAAATAAATTATGACAAGTATTATTATAACAATTTTTATAAACATCACAAATCTGGTTACATTGACAACACTTTGATAAAATATCAGTTGATACTGTTTCACTAATTCTTGCATCAAAAACAAAATTTTTTCCTTTAAACAAAATGGGTAAATTATTCTTTTTAGCATCATTTACATATCCTAGTATTCCTCCTTTTATTTGATAAATATATTTAAATCCATTGTATATCATCCAAGATGAGGTTTTTTCACACCGAATACCTCCAGTACAATAAAGTACGATTCTTTTGTTTTTTTCATCACCTAAAACATTCATAATATTTTTTAGTTGTTTTTTAAAGGTATCTACTGGAATATTCAAAGCCTTTTCAAAATGTCCAATTTTATACTCATAATGATTTCGTACGTCTAAAAATATTACGTCAACTTTATTTAACATATTATTAACATCAATAGCTTTTAAATATGTTCCAACATATTTCAAGTCATAGTTTTGTGTACATAAACCATCAGCAATAATTGTATTTCGTACTTTCATCCGTAATACCCAAAAAGATTTTCTAGTATCTAATGCTTGATTGATGTATACGTTATTTAGTTCTGGAGAATAAGTATAAATAAAATTTTTTAAAATATCATATTTTTTAATAGGAACACTTATTTGTGCATTAACACCCTCTTTAGCTATGTATACTCTACCAAATATATCTAAACTACAGAAACTAATATACCAATCATCTCTAAATTTTTGTGTATTATTAATAGTAAAATATTTATAAAAAGAAATTGTAATTCGTGGAATGTTATCAAATAACAGTTTATATTTTAGTGTCTTATTAGAAATACGATTATGTAGTATAATCATAATTAAAATATCTCCGAAATTTTTAGAAATTAATATTTTAAACAAAATTTATACAAAAATGTCAAAATTCAATATATAAAGCATTATACTAACTGTTTCTTTTTTAAAAGTAATTGTATTTGGTCCAATTGACACCGTTTTAAAGATTCTTTTGTTTTTTCTACTATTTCATCAGGAGCATGTTTCAAAAAATCTTTATTTGACAATCTTTTTTGTAATTTATTTATTTTTAAATCATTTTTGAATATATTATTGATTACTTTCTTTAGCTCTTTTTCTTTAGAAAAACATCCCAATATAGGAATTAATAATTCTGAACCAGTTATTGTATACGACAAAAACGGTAATTTATTTATTTCAGTAGATGACGTATATATATTTTCTAAATACAAAACCTTATTTAAGTAAATTTCATACTTTTTTATTAATTCATATGTTTTTAAATTAAAATTACAAAAATATATAGGTATTAATATTTTATGAGATAATTTCATATTAACTCTATACTGACGTATAATTAACATTATAGTTTTAATCCATTTCATATCTTCTATAATAATATTGTTTTTAAAATTTAAATCGTACTTTGGAAATGGACACAACATAATGGTATCAATATGCTTATATCGTGAAAATAAACGGATTTTCTGCCAAATTTCTTCAGTAATAAATGGAATAATAGGATGTAATAAGTACAATATTGACTCTAATACATATAATAAAGTATTTCTAGTTCCAGATAATTCTGAACTCGAACAAACTGTAATAAACGATTTAGATAATTCTATATACAAATCGCAAAATTTATTCCAAACAAAATCATATAGTATATTCGAAGCTATATCAAACCTATACGTATCTAAAGCGTACCTATATTTTTTTACTACCATATTAAGAGTTAATAAAATCCAGTGATCAGCTACAGATAACGATGTCTCTTTGTTATTTACTAATTGATTTTTGTCAATATTCATTAATACAAATCGACTAGCGTTCCACAATTTATTACAAAAATTACGGTAACCATTTAGACGACTCACACTCCAATTAATATATCTAGTTGGACTTGCTAAAGCTGCACATGTGAATCGCAATGCATCTGTACCTGTTGCAATAATTCCATGAGGAAATACACGTTTGGTCTGTTGACAAATTTGATTTTTTAATTTAGGTTGCAACATACTATTTGTTCTTTTTTTGATCAAATCTGACAAAGTAATGCCATCAATCATATCTAAAGGATCAATAACATTTCCCTCAGATTTAGACATCTTTTTACCATTTTCGTCACAAATCAAACCAGTAATATATACTATTTTAAAAGGTACTTTAGATCGGCCACGATGGTCTTTCATAAAATGCATACTTAACATAATCATTCTAGCTATCCAAAAAAAAATTATATCAAAACCACTTACAATAACATCAGTAGAATAAAAATTTTTTAGAAAACTAGTATTTTTTGGCCATCCTAATGATGAAAATATCCATAAACCAGAAGAAAACCATGTATCTAATACATTATTATCTTGTGTTAATTTAATGTTATCAGATAATTCGTGTATTTTTCTTACATCTTGTTCACTATGCCCTACATAAATATTGTCATTTTCATCATACCAAACAGGAATTTGATGTCCCCACCATAACTGTCTTGAAATACACCAATCTTGTATATTTTTCATCCAAGAAAAATAAATATTTTCGTATTGTTTAGGTATAAATTTAATATCTCCACTACGTACAGCTTGTAATGCTTGTTTAGCTAACAAAGAAATATTTAAATACCATTGATCAGTTAATAATGGCTCAATAATAGAGTTACTTCTATCCCCATACGAAATAGTTAGACGTGTCACTTTTATTTTTTCTAATTTTTTATGCTTGATTAACTCATCAACGATCATTTTTCTTGCTACAAATTTATTTATATTATGAAATTTAAAAGGAATTTTTTCATTATAATAAAAAGAAGGATTTCCATTTATATCATATTCTTCAGCAATATGAGAAATATTTCCATCAGGAGTCAAAATATTAATCATAGGTAAATTATGGCGTAACCCTATTTCGAAATCATTAAAATCATGAGCAGGAGTTACTTTAACACATCCTGTCCCTTTTTTAATTTGAACAAAGTTATCTCCAATAATAGGAATAATTCTATTAATTAACGGAACTAATACTTTTTTACCTATTAAATTGCAATATCTTACATCTTCGGGATGTACAGCTATTGCTGTATCTCCAAATAGTGTTTCAGGTCGAGTAGTAGCAATAATTAAATATTGATTTTCTGTTTTATTAATATCATCACTATCTTCGTTAATTAAAGTATATTTTATATACCACATTTTTCCTATAATATCACGATTTTGAACCTCTAAATCAGAAATTACAGTTTTTAACACAGGATCCCAGTTAACTAACTTTTTTCTTTTATATATTAGTTTCTGATTATATAAAATTATAAATGCTTCTTTTACCGAGTCAGATATGTCACGATCTAAAGTAAATTTCTCTTTTGTCCAATCTACAGAAATGCCTAATCTACGCATTTGATGTGTAATATTTCTTACAGAATTTTTCTTCCATTCCCATGCTTTTTTTATAAAATTTTCTTTGCCATACTCTCGAATAGTTTTCTTATCTTCTAATAATATTTTTTTTTCAAGAACGATTTGAGTGGCTATTCCAGCATGATCAGTTCCCACTTGCCAAAAAGTATTTTTTCCTTGCATACGATGATATCGTATTAAAATATCCATAATAGTATATTGAAATGCGTGACCTATATGCAAGTGACCTGTTATATTTGGAGGAGGAAGTATTATGCAAAAGTTAGACTTATTTACATCTAAACTAGGTTTAAAATATCCATTTTTTTCCCAAAATATATATAATTCCTTTTCAACATTAATAGGATCAAAATATTTTTTCATTTTATAAAATTATTAGTCAAAATATGATAAAATCATATTAGAAGTGATTTAGAAGATATAACTAACAAAGTTATATATGTTTAAACTACGTTACCTTCCTAATTTATTTAAAAGAAATTGAGAAAGTAATGATATAGGACGACCTGTAGAACGTTTTTTCCTACCTGAAGTCCATGCTGTTCCAGCAATATCTAAATGTGCCCAGACATATTTTTCAGAAAATTTAGATAAAAAACAAGCAGCTGTAATAGCACCGGCTACTTTACCACCTGTATTATTTATGTCAGCTACGTTAGATTCTAAACTTCCATAATATTCTTGGAACAAAGGTAATTGCCATACTTTATCATGTGTTTGATAACCAGCTGTTTCTATATCTCGCGCTAATTGAGAATTATTAGACATTAATCCAGTGACATCGTTTCCTAATGCTACAACACACGCACCAGTTAAAGTAGCAATATCAATAACTATGTCAGGATTAAATTTTTTAACGTAAGTCAGTACATCGCAAAGTACTAATCGACCTTCAGCATCTGTATCTAATATTTCTACCGTTTTTCCAGACATAGTAACTAATATATCGCTAGGACGAAATGACTTTCCACTAAGCATATTTTCACATCCAGCTAATATTCCTATCACATTTAAAGGTAGATTTAATTCAGAAATAAATACCATCAATCCAAAAACTACCGCTGCACCAGACATATCATATTTCATTTCATCCATATTTAAAGATGGTTTAATAGAAATTCCACCGGAATCAAAAGTAACTCCTTTTCCTATAAAAACAATATTTTTCGAGCTTTTGCTTTTGTTGCCTTTATATTTTATTATAGACATAATTGCTTTGTTTTTAGATCCTTTTCCAACAGATAAATACGCATTCATTCCTAAATTATTCATATCATTATTATCAACAATACTCGTACTCATAACACCAGAGTACTTTAAAGACAACTGTTTAGCTTTAAAAGCGAGATACGAAGGATTACAAATATTTGGTGGGGTGTTTGATAAGTCTTTAGAGTATTTAATTCCTTTTGAAATTGCTAACCCATGTTTTATAGCCGTTTCACCATATAATATATCGTCATTTCGTTGTATATTGAAAATAATATTATTCAGAGAAGCGAATACTTTCGATTTTTTAGTTTTAAATTTATCAAAACAATATAAAGTATTCTGAATCGCTTCAATTGCAAATCTAATCTTCCAATATATATCTAGCTCTTCAACATTCAGTTCAGTAAAAAAATAATTAACATTAAAAATAGGAAATTGATCAATTATTTTTAAACTTTTTTTTAAAATCTTTTTATACATTCTTACATTAAATTCATGTTGCTTTCCACATCCAAACAATATAATTCTTTTAGCTGAAATATCAGGGATATCATATAACACCAAAAATTGATTTATTTCTCCTGTTATTTCTTTAGAATTAATTGTTTTAGTGATATAACCGTTAGACTGTTTATCTAAACTTTTTAGTGATCCATATATCTCTATATTTTCAAATAATCCAAAAACTAAACAATTAGTGTTTTTTTTATCTAAATCACTATATTTTATACTAAATTTCATATTTTTCCTAAAAATAATAATATGTATTTAAAATGCTCATTTTACGAATTTTAAAAACAATATACCGAAATATAAAACATACAAAACTAACATAAATGTTAATATAACGTGTTTAATCTTTAATTATGTACAATTTGGCGACATATTTAAAAAGTTTTTAAAAAATTTAATATGTTATAGACTGATATAAAACGTAATAAGTAAATAATTTATAAACACTCTAAAATGTAATTAATTTATTTTAATTAAATTTAAATTTAACTTGACATTTAATGTTATAATATTTAGTTCTATTGAAATTTAATATATTATAACTAAATATTTTTTACAATACCATAGTTTTATCTTATTAATTATTTTATTACTTATATATAAAGAAAGTATTAATATGTATTGAGGATAATGATGAATACATTGTACAAAAAAAGTTGTCTTAGATTATTAGACTTTTGCAATCATGATATTAAATACATTATTGACGTCGCTAGTTTTTTAAAAAATGCAAAAAAAAACAATAAAGAAAATCTTTATTTGAAAAACAAAAAAATTGTACTAATTTTTGAAAAAGAATCTACCAGGACTCGATGTGCATTTGAAGTAGCAGCATTTGATCAAGGGGCGCATGTTACATACTTAGGTCCAAAAAGCACTCATTTAGGATATAAAGAATCAATAAAAGACACTGCAAGAGTATTAAGTAAAATGTATCATGGAATTCAATATCGTGGACATAATCATGAAGTGATAGAAACTCTAGCAAAACATTCTACTATTCCAGTATGGAATGGATTAACAGAAACATTTCATCCTACGCAAATATTAGCTGACCTATTAACTATGAAAGAATCTTTATCATCAAAATCATTGTCTAATATTAGTTGTGCTTATGTTGGAGATACAAAAAATAATATAGGACTTACCTTACTAGAAGCTGCGTCTCTAGTAGGTTTAAATTTACGTTTAGTTTCTCCTATTCAGTTTTGGCCAAATGCAGAGTTCTTTTTAAAGTGTAAATCTAAAGCGAGAGAAAGAAACGGAGATATTATATGTACAGAAAGTATTGAAGAAGGCGTAAAGAACGTTGATTTTATTTATACTGATGTTTGGATATCTATGGGAGAACCAAGAAAACAATGGACTGATCGTATCAAACTACTACAAAGTTATCAAGTAAACTCTAGCATGTTACATCTTACTAATAATAAAAAAACAAAAGTATTACATTGTTTACCTGCGCTCCATGACGACAATACAATCATTGGGAAAGAAATAATGAACAACAATAATTTGAATAATGGAATAGAAATTACAAACGAAATATTTGAATCTAATTCAGATATAATTTTTAAACAATCGGAAAATCGTTTACATACTATTAAGGCATTAATGGTTACAAGTCTTATAGAAAATTTTTCTTATTAAAAAATATTTAAAATATAACATCACTCATGTTCGATATATTAACTTAGTATTCTACTATTAAAATTTTTAATTAAAAACAAATATTTTATATCTTAAAAGCAACATTATATCATAAAACATACTAACGTATTTGTTCATAATAGGAAAAGTTTAATATGAACCATTCTTTACATTTAAAAAGTATTATATCTATTAATGATTTAACTAGACAGGAATTAAAATCAATTTTAAACATTGCCAATATATTGAAAAAAAAAATCATCCAAAATTACTAAAAAATAAAATAATTGCTATTTGTTTTTTTGAAGCTTCTACTCGAACTAGGTTATCTTTTGAAACTGCCATATTAAGATTAGGAGCATCAATAATAGGTTTCTCTGACGGAGATCACATTGCTTTTGGGAAAAAAGGAGAAAGTTTATCAGATACTATTTCGGTGATTAGCACATACGTTGATTTAATTATTATTCGACATCCTAAAGAAGGTTCGGCAAGATTAGCATCTGAATTTTCTAATAACATTCCCGTTATAAACGCTGGGGATGGTGCTAACCAACATCCTACCCAAACATTATTAGATTTATTTACTATAAAAGAGACTCAAAATAGACTACACAATTTAAAAATTGGGATAGTAGGCGACTTAAAATATGGAAGAACAGTACATTCATTGACACAAGCATTATCAAAATTTGACAATAACTGTTTTTTCTTTATCTCACCAGATACATTAACTATGCCCGATTATATCAATAACATGTTATATGAAAAAAAAATTATATGGCATAAATATAATAATATACAAGAAATAATTTCTAAAATAGATATTTTATATATGACACGAATTCAAAAAGAGCGTCTAGAATCTACTGAATATATAAACATTAAAGCACAATGTATTTTAAAAAAATCTGATTTGAAAAATGCTAAAAACAACCTTAAAATTTTACATCCATTACCTAGAATCAATGAAATATCAAAAGACGTTGATCAAACACCATATGCATGGTATTTTCAACAAGCAAAAAATGGAGTATATACACGTCAAGCCTTATTAGCATTAATATTAAATAAGAATGTTTATGAATCAAATTAACAAACTTAAAGTAGAAGCTATTAACTGTGGAAGTGTTATTGACCATATTCCAGCACAAATTGGCTTTAAACTACTAACCTTATTTAGATTTACAGAAATAGAACAACGAATTACTATTGGACTTAATCTACCTTCAAGAAAACTAATAAAAAAAGATCTTATTAAAATAGAAAACATATTCTTAACAGATAATCAAATAAATCAGTTATCTATATACGCTCCACATGCAACAGTAAATCATATTAGAAATTATAAGTTAGTAGGAAAAATTTTTCCTACTGTACCCAATCGTATAGATAAAATTTTAACTTGTCCAAATAGCAATTGTGTTAGCAATGATTCAGAAATTCATTCTAGTTTTACATTTAAAAAAAATAATAATATTTATTTAGTATGTAAATATTGCGAAAAAGAATTTCAAAAAAACATAATTTTAATAAACCAATGTCAATAATATACTACACATACTTTTAAAAATAATAACCTTTATAATTCACATTTCTAGGAGTAATACGATTTATGAACTCTGAAATCAATAAAGATAATATACCTAATCCTATTGGTCCTTATACACCAGTTATAAAAATAGAAAATTTAATTTTTATATCTGGTCAAATTGCTAGTACTATTGATCTTAATAATAGTGATAATGATATTTCTATTCAAACTACAGAAATACTAAATAATATTAAATATATAATAGAACAGGCTAATGCAAAAATTGAAAATATTATAAAGACCACTTTATTCATAATTGATTTAAAACATTTGAATACTATCAATAAAATATATAAAAAATTTTTTTTAAATCATTCTACTCGATTTCCAACTAGATCTTGTATTGGAGTATCTAAATTACCTAACGATGCTTTAATTGAAATTGAAGCTATAGCTTATAAAAAATAGCAATTTATTTATATATAAATACAACAAGGCAAAGAGCTTATTATTCCTTTGCCTTATATCAAGTTAATTATTAAAATAAATAAAAAGATGCCATATATTTTTATAATAAATAACTTTATGAAGCAATGTGTTGTATTAATAATTAATAAAGAACGTATTCCTATTAGCTATCATTAATACAAAATAATATTTTACTAAGTTAAAGTCACATTTATAATAATTTTATTTTTAACAGTTATCATAAAAAGTCAAATGTTTTTTCGACGATAAGGTAATGAAGTTTTATCTTCATTACGAGACACTCTTATACTTCTTTTTCGTTCAATTATATTTTTTGAACTTACATGTTCATTATTATACTTTCTTTTCTTATCACCTGATCGATGACTATATTGAAACCTAGTATTATGTAATAATTTTAAGTTAATTGGTTTGTTAAATATCCTGGTATGAACAAATAATCTAGATAAATTATTTAGTAATCCTTTTTGCAATTCAATAGTAGAATATGTTGAAAATAATTTAATATTTCCAATATTTCTACTGCTAATATTTCCTTCATTAGCAATAGCTCCAACTATATGACGTACTTCTACACCATCGTCTCGACCTACTTCAATGCGATATAGATCCATATTATCGTTTTCTCGATGATATCGAAGGTTATTTTTATTATCATGACGTCGACGAGTATCTTTTATATTGGTATTGCGAATTGAACGTATTAATGTATCAGGCTTGATAATAAGATGACGTTCTCCTTGAGCCATTTTTAACAATGCAGCTGCCAATAATTCAATATTAGATTCATTTTCGGGAAGTAATTTAGGCAATAAATTACGATACTGATCTAAATCTCTACTTTTTAACTGTATTTGTACTTTTCTCGAAAACTTTTCTAAACGTCGCTTACTCAATAGTTCAACTTTTGGTAATTCTACTTCTGTCATAGTTAACTGCATTATACGTTCAATATTACGTAGTAAACGCCGTTCACGATTCTCAACAAAAAGTAAAGCTTTTCCTTTTCTTCCTGCACGACCTGTACGACCAATGCGATGAACATAAGATTCAGAATCCATAGGAATATCATAATTAATTACTAAACTAATTCGATCCACATCTAAACCTCGAGCAGCAACATCTGTAGCTATTAATATATCTAACCTTCCATCTTTTAATTTTTCTAATGTTTGCTCTCTAAGAGATTGATTCATATCGCCATTCAATGCAGCACTGCTATAACCATTGCGCTCTAGAGCTTCAGATACTTCTAATGTTGCGTTTTTGGTACGAACAAATATGATTGTAGCAGAAAAATCTTCAGATTCTAAAAAACGTACTAATGCATCAGTTTTTTTACCATATACCATCCAAAAACTTTGTTGAATATTAGGACGAGTTATAATATTAGACCGAATTTTAATTTCTTTTGGACTTTTCATAAATCTTTTAGAAATTCTTCGAATAACATCAGGCATAGTAGCAGAAAATAGAGCTGTTTGATGATTATCGGGAATTTTAGTCAAAATCGTTTCTACATCTTCTATAAATCCCATTCTTAACATTTCATCGGCTTCGTCTAATACTAAACCACTCAAATTAGATAAATTTAATGTTCCTCTTTTTAAATGATCAAGTAATCGACCTGGAGTACCAACGATAATCTGTGGCCCTTGACGTAAAATTTTAAGTTGTAAATCGTATCGTTGACCGCCATATAGAGCTAATACATGAATGCCAACTAAATATTTAGAAAAATGAGAAAAAGCCTCAGCAACTTGAATTGCTAGTTCACGAGTAGGTGCTAAAACTAAAACTTGAGAAACTTTTAAATGCGATTTAACATTATTGAGTAAAGGTAATGCGAAAGCAGCTGTTTTTCCGCTTCCTGTTTGTGCCATTCCTAATACATCATGTCCTTCTAAAAGAAGTGGAATGCATTCAGATTGAATAGGAGATGGTTTTATATATCCCATATCGTTTAATGCATTAATAATAAATGAATTTAAACCTAAACTAGAAAATGTCATTTTGTTAGTATGAATCATGTAAATATATATGCCTCTTGAGTTACAACACGCTAGTTTGAATAAACTAGCAATAAAATATTATTTATTTTTGTTAGACATGTGAACCAGAACAAATAAATCATTTAAAACACTCATACTCTATATGAGTTCAATAATAAAATTATTTTCTGAACTAAACAAAAACATTCTAAAATTATATATTTTTATTAAATACGAATTATTACATAAAAATGAGATATGAATGTTATTGAATGTTTAAACGTATTTTACATTAAAATACATATTAAATATTATAAGAATTAAAATTTTTACATTTGGCAATAAATTTATAATGAAAAATTTAAAAAATAATTTAAAAGACTAACTAAATCTACTTTAACTGCAAGTAGCTAAAAAAATTAATGCAAATATTATGATCTTGATTACAATATGATATAATTAATATTATAAAATTTTGAAAAATATTTATTTTTTTAAATATAATATTTCCATAATATAAATCAATTAAAATATAAATTATAATCTAGAATTAATATTTTTTTTATTTTCCTTAATACTCAATCGTAATCGACCTTGCCTATCTATTTCTAATACTTTTACAAACACCTTCTGATCTAAACGAAGATGATCTGTAACTTTGTCTATTCGTTTACTAGAAATTTGTGAAATATGTACTAATCCTTCTTTTCCTATTCCAATAGAAACAAACGCACCAAAATCAACAATGCGCGTTACTTTCCCACTATAAATTTTACCTACTTTAATTTCAGCGGTAATTTCTTGAATCCTACGAATGGCATTGTTAGCCTTTTCTTTTATCATAGCAGAAATTTTAACTGTACCATTGTCTTCAATTTCGATAGTCGTACCTGTTTCTTCAGTCAACATACGAATTACTGAACCACCTTTTCCTATTACATCTTTTATTTTTTCAGGATTTATTTTAATTGTATGAATTCTTGGAGCAAATTCAGAAATGTCTTTTTTTGGAAACTTAAGAAATTTTTTCATAGTACTTAAAATATGCAATCTAGCCCGTTTTGCTTGAAATAGTGCTAATTTTATAATTTTATTAGTAACACCTTCAATTTTTATATCCATTTGAAGAGCAGTAATACCCTTATTACTTCCAGCCACTTTAAAATCCATGTCTCCTAAATAATCTTCGTCCCCTAAAATATCTGATAATATTACAAATTTATCTACTCCTTTTATTAAACCCATAGCTATACCGGCTACAGCTGTAGATATTGGAACTCCAGCATCCATGAGAGCTAAAGAAGCCGAACAAACTGAAGCCATAGAAGAAGAACCATTAGATTCAGTAATTTCAGAAACAATACGTATTGTATAAGGAAATGTTTCTATGTCTGGCATAACAGCTAACATACTACGTTTTGCTAATTTTCCATGACCTATTTCTCTACGTTTAGGAGACCCTATAATTCCTATTTCTCCTACAGAATAAGGAGGGAAATTGTAATGAAATAAAAAATTATCTATTTTATCTCCTAATAATTCATCTACATTTTGAGCATCTCGAGATGTTCCTAATGTTACTGATGCTAAAGATTGAGTATCACCTCTTGTAAACAATGCAGATCCATGTACCCTAGGTAATATCCCTGTTCTAATATTTAATGTTCGTATTGCATCTTTTTCCCTACCATCTATCCTTAGCTCATTATTTAAAATTCGATTACGAACTACATCTTTTTCAAGATCGAAAAATATAGATTCTATTTCTTGCTCATCTATAATAAAACCTTCACTAGTTAAAACAGATATTACATCACATTTAATTTTATTTAATATTTCTACTCTTTCACTTTTATTAAATACAGTATATGCACGTTGAACACATGTTTTAGAAAGATCAATAATACGAAATTTTAAATCCTCATTTACAGAGCAAATACAATTTTCCCAAACAGGTATATTAACTTCACAAGCTAAACTACGAATATTCTGAATAACTATTTGTTGCTGCTGATGCCCAAAAATAACTGCTTCCAGAATTTCATTTTCAGATAACATATTCGCTTCGGCTTCGACCATTAAAATTGACTTCTCTGTTCCTGACACTATTAAATCTAAATTGCTTGATTTAATTTGTTCCATGTTAGGGTTTAATATATATTTATCATCTACATAACCCACTCTAGCAGCACCAATAGGACCACAAAATGGTAATCCAGATATACTTAATACTGCAGATGCACCGATCATTGCAACTATATCGGGATTAACTTGAGGATTAACAGAAACAACTGTCGCAATAATTTGTATTTCGTTAAAAAATCCTTTTGGAAACAAAGGACGAATAGGGCGATCGATCAAACGAGAAATTAATATCTCGTTTTCACTTGGTCTTCCTTCACGACGAAAAAAACCACCAGGTATGCGACCTGCAGCATATGTCCTTTCTTGATAATTTATCGTAAGTGGAAAAAACTTTTGATCTGGCAATGATTTCTTTTGACCAACAACAGTTACAAAAACCATAGTATCATCCATACTAGCCATTACAGCTGCAGTGGCTTGTCTTGCCATTATACCTGTTTCTAATGTAACAGTATGTTGACCATATTGAAATTTACGTACAATGGGATTTAGCAAAATAACATCCTTAATATATTACAGTTGACAACATCTATTAAATATAAATTAGGAATTGTATATTATTTGTTTTAAATAAAAATATAAAAGTTGCAATAAATAAATAAAATTATAAAAACTTTAAAATGCTTAACAAACATTATTAAATCAATTTAAATAATTTGTATTCGAATTTTTAAAAAGGGCAATAGCCCTTTTAAATACAACTTTTTAATAATTTTTTAAAATCATAAAAAATGAACTTTAATTTGTTAGTTAACGACGTAATTTTAATTGGTCAATTATATTAGTGTAACGTAATACATTTTTATTTCTTAGATAACTTAGTAATTTTCGACGATGTGATACCATATTTAACAAACCACGTCGACTACAATGATCTTTTTTGTGAATAGTAAAATGTTTTTGTAAACAATTAATTCTATTTGTTAATAAAGCGATTTGTACTTCAGATCTTCCGCTATCTCTTTTATTAATGCCAAATTTTTTTATTAACTCGTCTTTTTTAACGATGTTTAGAAGCATTTTATCATACTCCATGCTATTTTTTATTAATAGTAAAATTCCACATATTGACATGCAACTTTAGCACTTTGTTATGGTACTATCATATAGTTTTTATAGCAAATAACTTATTTATTAGGTATCTAAAATTAAACGATAAGGCAATAATTCTTGACTCGAATTAATTCTTCCTATTCCAATAAATCGCCTGTTTTTACCTTCTGTTATACGAAAAAACACACTGCTTAACTTACAAAAAACTTTTATTTTTTCTCCATTTTTTATTTTATAAGACTCATGAGTAGATATGTTTATTTCTGGGAAAATAGACACAGGAGTATCTAAAGATATTAAAAATTTAGATAGTTCTTTAAAAAATGATTTAAAACTACATGAATTTAACGATTGAAGTTTATTAATAGTTATCATTTTAGAAATAGGATAATTACCAACTCGTAGTCTCCTTAATTCAATTACATGTGCTCCACAGCCTAAATTTTCCCCTATATCTTCTATTAAAGTTCTAATATAAGTTCCTTTAGAACATGTGATTTCTAACTCTAAAAAAAAATTATAATAATTAATATATTTTAATTTATAAATAGTAATTTTACGACTTTTTCTGGGCACAGAAATGCCTTTTCTGGCATATTTATATAATGGTTTACCTTTATATTTTATTGCAGAATACATTGAAGGAATTTGATGAATATCACCTTGAAAAGAATTCAAAATATTCATTAATTTCAAAAATGAAAAATTTACCATTCTAATTTTAATAATTTTACCTTCAGAATCTGATGTAGTTGTCGTTTGTCCAAGACGAGCAATGACGCGATAACATTTATCAATATTAATTAAAAATTGAGAAAATTTTGTAGCTTCTCCACAACAAATCGGTAACATTCCCGTAGCTATAGGATCTAAAGATCCTGTATGTCCGGCTTTTTTTATGTTTAAAATTTTTTTTACTTTTTGTAAAATGTTATTTGATGAACAATTGCTTGGTTTATCTACTAATAATATACCATTTATTACTTTAATCTTGTTTAAACACATTTAACTATCCCTGTTGATTAAACTATTTTTTTGCGATTTATATAGAAAAGATTGGTTGATCAAAGAACTTATTTTCATACCTTTAATTAATGAATCATCATAAACAAAGTTTAAAATAGGAACAATACGCAAACGAACTTTTTTTGATAATAAAAATCTTATATATTTTGAAGATTTACGTAATATTAACAATATATCTTTTGAAGATAATGTTGTACATGATTCGAAAATACTAATATATATTTTAGAATACTTAAAATCACGAGAAATTTGAACTTCTAGTACTGTTATTAATACCTTTAAACGAGGATCAGATAACGAATTACAAATTATCCATGATATTGCTTTTTGTAGTTCTTTTGACACACGAAAACCTCGATTATACTGTAGCACTGAACGTGTTCTCCAACTGATTAGTATAAACGAAACGATAAATAGAATTTTTATGAAATCTATTGTCTATTTAATCTCTAATGTATGAAATACTTCGATTATATCATTAATACGAACGTCATTATATTTTTTTATTCCAATACCACATTCTACTCCACTTCTCACTTCATTTGTATCTTCTTTAAATCTTCTTAATGATTCTAATTCTCCTTCATAAATTACTTTATTTTTTCTTAATATTCGAATTGAACTATTTCGTTTAACTATACCTTCAATAACCATACATCCTGTTATACTACCAAATTTTGGAGATCTAAATATATTTCTAACTTCTGCTAATCCTATAACTTCTTGTTTATATTTTGGAGAAGTCATACCACATATAGCGCTTTTTACTTCATCGATAATATGATATATAACTGAATAATATCGTAAATCTATGTTTTCTAATTCAATAAGACGTTTAGCAGAAAAATCTGCTCTTACATTAAAACCTATAATCATAGCATGTGAAGCTATAGCAAGGGATACATCAGTTTCTGTAATACTACCGACACCCTTTCCTATAATCTTGATTTTTACACTATCATTAGATAATTTTTCTAAAGAATCAGAAATAGCTTCTAATGAACCTTGTACATCAGATTTTAAAACAATGTTCAGTTCTAATACCTTACTTTTTTGTATATTTTCAAAAATTTTAGATAATTTAAACGCTGTTTTCTTAGCTAACTTCTTTTCTCTGAACTTTGCTTGACGATAACATGATACCTCTCGCGCCTTTTTTTCATCACGAACAACAACAATCTTGTCTCCAGTTATAGGAATCCCCGATAAACCCAAAATCTTAACTGGAATAGAAGGTTTAACAGATTGAATTTCTTTTCCAGTAGAATCTTTTATAGCACGAATTTTACCATATTCTAATCCGCATAATACTATATCTCCTTTATATAACGTACCTTCTTGTATTAATATTGTAGCGATTGGACCTTGTCCCTTATCTAAAAACGATTCAATAACTAAACCTGAAGCCATTCCAGAAGTACTAGCTTTTAGCTCTAACATTTCAGCTTGTAGCAAAATAGATTCTAATAAATTATCTATACCTTCACCTGATTTTGCTGAAACATGTATAAAAATGTTTTCTCCTCCCCATTCTTCTGGGACAATATTATATTTCATTAATTCATTCTTAATTTTTTCTGGTTCTGATTCTGGTTTGTCGATTTTACTTATAACAACTAAAATAGGAACCGAAGCTGCTTGAGCATGTTGTATAGCTTCTATTGTTTGAGGTTTAACTCCATCATCAGCAGCTACGACTAATATTACTATATCTGTAACTTGAACTCCTCTAGCTCGCATGGCAG
Source organism: Buchnera aphidicola (Melaphis rhois) (assembly GCF_005080745.1). Taxonomy (NCBI): domain Bacteria; kingdom Pseudomonadati; phylum Pseudomonadota; class Gammaproteobacteria; order Enterobacterales; family Erwiniaceae; genus Buchnera; species Buchnera aphidicola. The sequence continues at coordinate 396,748 of NZ_CP033004.1, forward strand.
TAAACGCTGCATGTCCGGGAGTATCTAGGAATGTAATTATTTTATCATTTATATCAATATGATAAGCACCTATATGTTGTGTAATTCCACCCGCTTCTTGCGAAGCAATTTTAGTTAGTCTAATATAATCTAATAATGATGTCTTACCATGATCTACATGTCCCATAATAGTTACTATAGGAGGTCGTATTTCTCTAAATTCATTACTACTAGTTTCGCGATCTTTCATAATATTTTTTTCTAATGCATTATCATGATATATAGTTACTTTATGACCCATTTCTTCTGCTACTAATTGTGCTATATCCTGATCTAAACTTTGATTAATTGTAACTATATATCCTAATTTTATCATTGTTTTTATTACTTCAGAACTTTTTACTGCCATTTTATTTGCTAATTCGCATACTGTAATTACATCACTTATAATTATATCTCGATTGATTGTATTTGAAGGTTTTGTGAACGTTTGTTTTAAAACACTATACTTATAGTTCTTGTTTTTTTTATCAGAAACAATAGTTTTTTTTATATCTTCTCGATTTGCTTTTTTATCTAAATAATTTCTATTTTTCTTATAACGAATATTTTTTTGGTTACTAGATCTATAGTTAGATTTTATATTTTTATTGCTCGAAGATAAATAATTAGTATGAATTGCACTAGCAACATTGTTATTACTTCGATTTAGATCTAATGTGATTTTACTATCCGTTTTGTTTTTAACTTTTCTCTCTGATTCAATAAAAGCACTTGACGAATTTGAGTTATGACGTAGTTTTACTGGTTTTAACAAGTTTTTTTTATGTTCAGAATTATAAGAAGAACTATTTTCTTTTTTTCTAACATCATTAACTGTAAAATTACTCTTTAAATTACTAAAAACACCACGATTTTTAGTAATATTTTTGTTAAGATGAAATGTGTTGTCATTTTTTTGTCTCATATTAGATGATGTTTTATTTTCACTTTGTGAAATATTTATATTAATATTTCTGGATACATTATCTCTTACTTCTTCATCAGATGTTGAATATATTTGTTTTTTTCTAATTTCAACATGTACATATTTGTATTTTCCACCAGAACTAGATACATGTAACGTACTACGAGTCTTTCTTTTTAAAGTTAATACATTTTTTGAAATAGTACTAGTTTTTTTCAAGTATTTTTCTAAAGTTTTTTTCTCATTATAAGTAATGAAGCTATGTTCATTTTTAATAATACCAATATTTACACACTGTTGAATCAAATCTTTTATTGAAACATTCATTTCTTTAGCTAATAATTTTATACTTATTTCCATAATTAAATTTACTCCTATTTTTGAATCTTTTCACCAAACCAACATATATTTCGTGCTGCCATAATTAAATCACCAGCTGTAGTAATGTTGAGTTCTTCAATGTCTATTAAATCATCAACTCCTTGATCAGCTAATTCTTCTAAACTGTAAATATTTTTTTTTGCTAACTTTAAAGCTATGAATTGATTCATCCCTTTTAAATTTAATAATTCTATTTTTGGTTTTCTTACATTTAACTGTTGTTCATTTTCTTTCGTTATTATAAGCAAGGCTTTTTTTGCTTCTTCACGAATTAGCAAAGCTTGTTTTTCATTAATTGTATTTTCGTTAGCTAGTTCATGAAAAGGAACATATACTAATTCTTCTATAGAAGAAAAACCTTCCTTAATTAACGTTTCCAAGAGTTCTTCATCTATTTTTAAATATTTCTTGAACATGTTTAAAATTTTGTCAGCTTCTTTTTGATACTTTAATTTTAAATCATCTACCGTCATAACATTAATTTCCCAACCGCTTAATTGAGAAGCTAAGCGCACATTTTGACCATTTCTTCCAATAGCTTGTGCTAAATTTCCAGAATCCACAGCAAGATCTACCGTATGACTTTCTTCATCAACCACAATAGAACAAACATCGGCTGGAGACATAGAATTAATAACAAATTGTGCTGAATTGTTATCCCATAATACAATATCAATTCTTTCTCCACATAATTCGCTAGACACTGCTTGTACTCGAGCTCCTCTCATACCTACACATGCACCAACCGGATCAGTTCTCTTATCATTACTTTTCACTGCAATTTTCGCTCTAGATCCTGGGTCGCGTGCTGCTGCTTTTATTTCAATAATTCTTTCTCCTATTTCTGGAACTTCAATTTTAAATAATTCAATTAACATTTCAGGTCTAGATCTACTAACAAATAGTTGAATACCTCTAGATTCAGGATGAATTGCATAAAGCACACCTCTTATGCGATCTCCTAATCTAAAATTTTCTCTAGGTAGCATATCTTCTTTTAAAATTAAAGCTTCAGCATTATTACCTAAATCTAAAACAATATTATCTCTACTAATCTTTTTAACTATTCCTGTTACAATGTCACCCTCATATTTTCGAAACTGATCTACAATCATTGCTCGTTCAGCTTCTCTTACTTTTTGTACAATGACTTGTTTTGCTGTTTGAGTAGTAATTCTATCAAATGTAACTGATTGTATTTTATCTTCTGCATAATCGTTAATTTTTATTAAATTATTTTCGAACTGAGCAGCTTCGAAGGTAATTTCTTTTGTTGGATATAAAACTTCACTAACTACTAACCATCGACGAAATGTTTCAAAACTTCCACTTTTTCGATCAATTTTTACTCGTACATCAATATCTTGATCATATTTTTTTTTAGTTGCTATTGCTAATGCACTTTCTAGTGCTTCAAAAATTTTTTCTCGAGGTAAGGATTTTTCGTTAGAAACCGCTTCTACGACAGCTAAAATTTCTTTATTCATCTTAGTTTACCTCAAATTATATGACAATTTTATGTAATTACAATTATTTGATAATAGAGTATCTTTAGAACAGCACATGCAAACATTAAGATGTTAAACTAAATACATCAATAGTTCATACTAAATATAAAATATATGTTTAACGGGGAACTTTCTATGTCAGTCTTTAAAATTTATA
>NZ_CP033004.1:399841-407308 GCF_005080745.1 Buchnera aphidicola (Melaphis rhois)
TATAAATTTTAAAGACTGACATTAAAATACCGAGGACGGGATTTGAACCCGTATACTTAATAAAAGCACTATCCCCTCAAGATAGCGTGTCTACCAATTCCACCACCTCGGTTCAATGAACAAAATATAAACAGTTTATCGAAATAAATATATGTATTGTTCTCAATATCATTAAAATATATTATTATAACTCATATTACATATTATTAAACTAATTAAAAAAAACAAAAATGCAAATACGCTAGTAATACAAGTTAGTGTATTATTATTGCCATGTATTATTGCTTTCTTAGATCTCGCTAACCCTAAACTGGTATTTAAATCGCTATCTTTTCCGTGCTGTATCATGATTAAAAAAATAAGAAAAATAGAAACAAAAACAAACATTCCTAAAAAAAAATTATACATAAGATTTTCCTAATTGTTACAAAATAAAACAAAATCAAGATAAAAATAAAAAAATCTTAAATAAAAATAAAAATTTAACACTATATTTAAAAAAACAAAAAAAAAGAATACAATATAAATTAAATTAATCTTTTATAGAACATACTAAATATACTTAAAATCTTTTTTTAATTGATTAGAAATAAATGAAACAATACTTTTACTTTTATCTTCTATCATCACTCTAAAATACAATTCTGTTCCAGATTTTCTTAAAAGTATTCGGCCAAATTGTCCAAGTATACTTTTATACCTCGACAATACAAGTTCTATTTTCTTACGTTTTATAAAGTCATTTTTTTTATTAAAAGCTATATTAACGACTGATTGAGGGTGTAATGTTAGTTCAGAACATAATTGAAAAAGACTCATTCTAGTTTGCAACATGACTTTGATAACTTGCAAACTAGTAATAATCCCATCACAAATGTGTGATTTATCCAATATAATAACATGACCAGAACTTTCTGCACCAAGATTCCATTTATTTTCTCTTAATTTATTTATTATATTTTTATCACCTACGTTTACTTTAACAAAAGGAATATTTAATTTTTTTAAAGAAATCAACAATCCATTATTACTCATGTCAGTTACAACAACACTTTCTTTTTTAATCATATTATATGTATATCGAAATTTTGCTAAAATATATAAAATTTGATCTCCATTAACTTTATTACCTAAATGATCGATCATAATCACACGATCTCCATCACCATCAAAAGCTAAACCTACATCTGCCTGCTCCGACAATACTACTTTTTTTAAATTATCTACATCTGTTGATCCACAACATTTATTAATATTATACCCATTTGGGAAAACAGCAGTAGAAATTAAATTAGCACCAAAATCTTTAAAAATTTTAGGTGCAATTTTGTAAGTAGAACCATTAGCACAATCTAATACGATCTTAAAATTTTTTAAATTAAAACAACTTGGAAAAGTAGATTTACAAAAATTAATGTATTCCTTTTGAGCAAAATAAATTCTATTAATTGAAGCTACATTTGAAATATTACGATAAGAAACAGGTTTTTTTAGTTCTTTCTCAATAATTTTTTCCATGAATGCTGATGATTTAATACCATTTTTTAAAAATAGCTTTATACCATTGTCTTGAAACAAATTATGAGATGCTGATATTACTATTCCTGCTCCTAATCTTAATAACTTAGTTAAATATCCAATAGCTGGAGTAGAAATTCTTCCTGTAGACAACACAGAAATACCAGAAGCAGATAAACCTGAGTTCAATGCTGACTCTAACATACAACTAGAAATACGAGTATCTATTCCAACTATGACTGTTTTAAAACTATTCTTAAATAATAATTTGCCAATTACAATTCCAAACTTTAAAAAAAAATCAGGAGTAATAGGAAACTCACCAACTTTCCCACGAATACCATCTGTTCCAAAATATTTTTTTACATTCAACTTACTACCCTTTTAATCATATAAAAAAATTAATAAGTAAAAAAATAAAATATATTTTTATATTAAATTCTTAAATTATATAAGTTAATTGTTCAATAACACTTTTATTATGAACTTGTTTATATAGTACTATAATCAAACTAAAACAAGTTAATTAATAATTAATTAAAATAACTTTTTAAAAAAAATTTTAAATTAATCGTGAGCTATCCCTTAATGTTATAATTTAAGAGATAGCAATTTTATAAAATTACATTATATACCAATTTCTTTATATAACTTTCATTAACTTAAAGAAATATAATTAATTACATCGTAAAATAATTGGATCCATCTTAATTTTTATAAAAAATTAAATATAACTTAAAAATAATCTTTTCTACTCACTATTTTCATTCCATCCATTAGGTTTTCGAACAGATTTTCTTTCCATTAGATCATTAATTTGATGAGAATCAATCGTTTCATATTTAATCAATGCATCTTTCATTTTATGAAGTATGTCTAAATTATCATTTAGTATGTTTTTCGCTCTCTGATAATTTTTTTCTATTAATAGTTTTACTTCTTCATCAATAATTCTCGCTGTTTCATCTGACATATGTTTAGATTTTGCTACTGTTCGTCCTAAAAAAATTTCACCCTCTTCTTCTGTGTATAAAAGCGGACCTAATTTTTTTGAAAAACCCCATTGTGTTACCATATTACGTGCTAAACGAGTAGCCATTTTTATATCATTATACGCGCCTGTAGATACATTATTTGCTCCATAAATTATTTCTTCTGCTAATCTACCTCCATATAACGTAGATATTTGACTTTCTAATTTATTTTTACTAACGCTTAATACATCATCTTCCGGTAAAAAAAAAGTTACCCCTAACGCTCTACCTCTTGGAATAATAGTTACTTTATGAGCAGGATCATGCTCTGGAACTAATCTACCAACAATAACATGTCCTGCTTCATGATATGCTGTAGATTCTTTTTGTTTATCAGTTATTACCATAGATCGTCTTTCAGTACCCATTATAATCTTGTCTTTTGCTCTTTCAAAATCAAACATTGATACAACCTGATGATTATTACGAGCTGCAAATAATGCAGCTTCATTAACTAAATTTGCTAAATCCGCTCCAGAAAAACCGGGGGTTCCTCGAGCTATAATCATAGGATCTACATCTTTTCCTAAAGGCACTTTTCTCATGTGCACTGTAATTATTTGTGATCGACCTTTAATATCAGGTAATGCTACGAAAATTTGACGATCAAATCGACCTGGTCTTAATAAAGCAGGATCTAAAACGTCTGGTCTATTGGTAGCAGCAATAAGAATTATTCCTTCATTCCCATCAAAACCATCCATTTCTACTAACATCTGGTTTAATGTTTGTTCGCGTTCATCATGTCCACCTCCTAATCCAGCTCCTCTTTGTCGACCAACGGCATCAATTTCATCAATAAAAATTATGCAAGGCGCGGATTTTCTAGCATGATCAAACATATCACGCACTCTTGAAGCTCCTACTCCAACAAACATCTCTACAAAATCAGAACCTGAAATAGTAAAAAATGGAACTCTAGCTTCACCAGCAATTGCTTTTGCTAAAAGAGTTTTTCCAGTCCCAGGAGAACCTACCATTAAAATTCCCTTTGGAATTTTTCCTCCTAATTTCTGAAATCTACTAGGTTCTCGGAGATAATCTACTAACTCTTTTACTTCTGCTTTCGCTTCGTCACAGCCAGCTACATCGGAAAAAGTAATCGTACTTTGATCCTCTGATAACATCCTAGCCTTACTCTTTCCAAATGACATAGCACCTTTGCCACCTCCAATTTGCATTTGTCTCATAAAAAAGACCCACACTCCAATTAAAAGAAACATAGGAAACCATGAAATAAAAATAGAAGTTAAAAAACTAGGCTCTTCTTGAATTGCTCCTACTATTTTAATATTTTTTACCAGTAACGTATCAAGTAGTTTAGAATCATTCATCGGGATAAATGTTATATATTTACTATTATCTTTTTTTACTACATTAATTTCTCGTCCATTAATATATGTTTCGCGAATCTGATCTTGATTTACTTCTGATAGGAAAGTAGAATAATCTACCTTCCGATAATTTATACTATTAAAATTAAAATTCTGAAAGATAGACATTAATACCACTGCGATTACTAACCATAAAATCAGGTTTTTAGCCATATCACTCAAGAGATTAACCTCACAATTCAAAACTATTGCACAAATCACATAAGATAGTTATCTTTTTCGTCCAAATGCTATAATATATATTTCTCTAGAACGCATTCGAGAAGCGCTAGGTTTAAAAACTTTTACTGTAATAAACAAAGCACTAATTTCTAAAATTAACTCATTAAATTGTTCTCCGCAAAAAGTTTTTACCAAAAACTTGCCATTATTTGTTAATATCTTTTCAGATATTTTTAAAGCTAATAAACCTAATTCTATAGAGCGAGGATGATCAATACAATCAATTCCACTCATATTAGGAGCCATATCAGACATCACTAAGTCTATTCTTTTGTTTTTTAAATAAATTAAAAACCAATTTAAAAAACTTGGTTCTCTAATATTTCCTCGAACAAAAAAAACGCCTTTAATTGGCTTCATAGGTAATATATCACAAGATATAACACATCCTGTTTTTCCTACCTTTTTAATAGCATATTCAGACCAACTTCCAGGTGAACAGCCTAAATCTATTACTGTCATACCCCTGCGAAATAATTTAACTATACTATCTATATTAGATAACTTAAAATGAGCTCTAGAACGAATACCATAATTATAAGCTAAATTGACATATTTATCGCTAATATGTCGTTTTAACCATTTTTTGGAACTTAAAGAACGAACTTTATACATTAACAATTCCGCTTGTTTTAGTAAAAATTATTTGATATTTATATATCCTCAAAATTTTGCATTTAAACAAATATTAGATATAATTTAAGCATTTTAAAATCATAATCAATACTAATTCGTGACATATAAAACACCTTTAACAATATATATTATTTATTCCATTTATGAAAATATTATGTAAAATAAAAGATTTATTAAAAAACAATAATATTTTTATTATTTAATAACTATATTACTATATTGTAGTAAAAATTGGATATTAAATTGAATGCTAAAAATCTAATCATTACTTATATTCTATATTTAATATTTTATATTTAACATCACCAGATGGAGTTTTAATAACGGCAATATTTCCTATTTTTTTTCCAATCAACCCTCTAGACATAGGAGAGTTAATAGAAATCAAATTCAATTTAAAATCTGATTCATCATCACCTACGATGCGATAAGTAACAGATTTATTAGTATCCAAGTTACATATAGTTACTGTAGATCCAAAAATAACAGTACCGCAATTTTTTATTAAAGTAACATCAATTACTCGAATTTTAGATAATTTTAATTCAATTTCTTTAATTTTACCTTCACAAAAACTCTGTTCTTCCTTAGCTGCATGATATTCTGCATTTTCCTTTAAATCACCATGCTGTCTAGCTTCTATTATAGAAGCTATAATTTTAGGTCTTTTTACTTTTTTTAATATTTCAAGTTTTTTTCGAAGTTTTTCAACGCCTAACGATGTCATCGGGATGTAATTATGCATATTTATACCTCACAAATACAATTTAGATACAACAAATTAAAACATATCTTCATGATACATTTGTTATTATCATTACAATAATATAACTCTAAAATTATCCTTAAATTATTAAAATATTGTATCTAATAAACGTCAATTTATTAAAAAAATAATTTAAGATGCAACGTTGTTTTGAATCATTACTTTTAAATATTTTACAATTTCTATAAAATATAATTTAAATCGTTTATTCCTGACAATTCTAAAAAATAAACTTAAAAAAAACTAAATAATTAGCATTTATTAAAAAGAACAACATTAAAATATTAATAATACAAATATATTTATATCTTATTTAAAATTAAAGATATATTCACAAGTTACGTTCTGATATTATGTTGCTTCATAATATTTTGATAAGCTCAAACTAATGATTACAGAAAAAATTAAACATATATTAATAAAATCTTTGTCTTTAAACAAAGTTCAAGTAACTGGAAATAACAACCATATTAATATTATAGCTATTGATGATATCTTTAATAACAAAAGTGAAGTAGAAAAACAACAAATGATTTATACACAATTAATGGACTATATTACTAATAAAACAATTCATGCTATTTCAATCAAAACATATTCTTTAAAAGAATGGAAAAATAACCAAAAAAAAATTAACTAAAAAAAATGAAAATAAGTCATATCACTGGACCTACTAACCTTTCTGGAGAAGTAAAAATATCCGGTTCAAAAAATGCTGCCTTACCTATACTATTAGTATCAATATTATCACAAGAACCAATAGAACTGCATAATATTCCACTTCTTCGAGATATTTTAAATGCAATAAAAATACTAATAAAACTAGGAGTAAAAATAGAAATCAACAAGAGAATATATCTTGATACTAAAAAAATTGAAATTTGTACCATACCTAAAAAAATTACAAAAACAATACGAGCTTCTATTTGGATACTAGGACCCCTTCTAGCAAGATTCGGTTATGCAAAAATATCTTTTCCTGGAGGATGTAAAATAGGACACAGAAAAATTGACTTACATATATTCGGATTAACTCAGTTAGGAGCTAATATTACTATTTGCGATAATCATATAACTGGTTCAGTGATTGGAAAATTAAAAGGGGCCAATATAAAACTATCCAAAATAAGTGTAGGAGCAACTATTACCATTATGAGTGCAGCTACCTTAGCTATAGGAAATACTATAATTTTAAATGCTGCATGTGAACCAGAAATCGTAGACGTTGCTAATTTTCTTAATAGTCTAGGAGCCAAAATCACTGGAGCTGGAAGTAGAAAAATTATTATTCAAGGTGTAACTAAATTACACGGAGGTACATATAAAATTATATCTGATAGAATTGAAACAGGCACGTTTTTAATTGCAGCAGCTATCTCTAACGGAAACATTATTTGTTATAATACTCAACCTGAAATGTTGACATATTTACTAAAAAAACTAATACAAACAGGAGCTAAAATAAACATTGGAAACGATTGGATAAATCTTAATATGACCAACATAAATCCTACAGGAACTGATATTATAACTTCTCCTTATCCAGGATTTCCAACTGATATGCAAGCTCCATTTACATTATTAAACTTAATATCCAATGGCATTAGTATAGTCACTGAAACTATATTCGAAAATCGTTTTATACATATACCTGAATTAAAAAAAATGGGTGCAAAAGCAATTATAAAAAATAACTCAGTTATTTGCTATGGAGTTAAACAACTAAATTCAGCTAAAATAATTGCATTAGATTTACGTGGATCTGCTAGCTTAATACTAGCTGGATGCATCGCTGATGGGGACACTATCCTTAAAAATTCTGACCTTATTACAAGGGGATACGAAAATTTTTATAAAAAACTTAGAAAAATAGGAGCAAAAATTAAAAATAAATAAA
>NZ_CP033004.1:407407-413024 GCF_005080745.1 Buchnera aphidicola (Melaphis rhois)
AAAAAATTATATAACGAAACAATTAAACTATAAAGTTTAAATTTAAAAATATCACAACACAATCCATGTGGAATAAACTTATGTATGCAATTTTTATGAATGGCGGGAAACAATATAAAGTTAAAAAAGGTCAAATTATTAAATTAGAAAAGTTAAATAATTCTGTTCAAACACAGTTAAAATTTGAAACAGTCTTAATGATCTCAGATAATAAAGAAGTAAAAATAGGACAACCAATATTACTTGATAGTTATATACTAGCAGACATTGTATGCCACGGACGCAATAAAAAAATCAATATAATTAAATTTAATCGCAGAAAACATTATAAAAAACACCAAGGCCATCGTCAATCATTTACTAAAGTTTTAATCACAGAAATTCATACATATCAAGGAGTAAGTTAATGGCTCATAAAAAAGCAGGAGGATCTACTAGAAATGGACGAGATTCGCATTCTAAAAGATTAGGTATAAAGCGTTTTGGAGGAGAACTAATATCTCCTGGAAGTATTATAGTCCGTCAAAGAGGAACTAAGTTCCATGCAGGGAAAAACGTAGGATGTGGGAAAGACCATACATTATTTGCTATAATTAAAGGAAAAGTTAAATTTGAAATTAAGGGATTAAAACGTAAAAAATACATAAGCGTTGTTAAACAATAATATATACGTTTTATTAAAAAGTTTTACACAAATAAAAAGTATCCATGTACAAGGATACTTTTTATTTGTGTAAAATAAAAATTATTAAAAATTTTAGAATACGAATGACAATATCGAAAACAATATAATTTTTGTAAAATACATACTTTAATTAATAATTATTATAAGGATAGAAAAATGAAATTTCTGGATCAAGTAATAATTAATATCATTGCTGGAAATGGAGGAAGTGGGTGTACAAGCTTTAGAAGAGAAAAATACATTCCAAAAGGAGGGCCAGATGGAGGTGACGGCGGGGATGGTGGTAGTATTTGGTTACAATCTAATAGAAATCTAAATACTTTAATTGACTTTAAATTTAAAAATGTTTTTAAAGCAAAAAACGGAGAAAACGGAAAAAATAAAAAAAAATCAGGGAAAAAAGGAATTGATATCGTTATAAAAGTACCTATAGGAACAAGAGTCATCGATCATAATACTAATGAAATAATAAAAGACATTGTAAAAGACAAACAATTAATTTTAATTGCTAGAGGAGGATGGCATGGTCTAGGAAACACAAGATTCAAATCTTCAACTAATAGAACACCTCAAAAATATACTACAGGTACACAAGGAGAACAAAGAAAAATTAAATTAGAATTAATGTTATTAGCTGATGTAGGAACACTAGGACTTCCAAATGTTGGGAAATCCACTTTAGTTAGTAGTATATCTGCAGCAAAAACCAAAATAGCAGATTATCCTTTTACAACAATATCACCGATATTAGGCACTGTAAAAATTAAAGAAAACAAAAATTTCGTAATTGCTGATATCCCTGGATTAATTCCAGAAGCCTCTCAAGGGCGAGGACTAGGAATTAAATTTTTAAAACACTTGACAAGATGCAAATTATTGCTACATATAATTGACATCTCTATAAAAAATAAATTTAACATATTAAATAACATAAAAATTATTTTAACAGAACTAAAAAAATATGACAAAAAATTATGCAAAAAACCAATTTGGATCGTATTCAATAAAATTGATCTGATAAATAAACACGAAATAAATAATATTTCTGAATATATTAAAGAACATTTAAAAAATGTAAACCGATATTATTATATTTCATCAATAAAAAAAATAGGTATCAAAACAATGTGTCAAGATATTTTTAAATTTATAGAAAATAATAACACTAATTTAACAAATATAACGTCGACAACTTATAAAGTTAAATCTAAAATAAAATGAAATTTATATATTTGTTAATATTGAATAATATGCATATTTCTAAAATGTATGCTATTATCATAAAATAAACAAGGTTACTTTTTAATAGTATTATACAATATAAAATAGTTTACCCGGTTTACTCCGGGCATTAACATAAACTTTTAAAAATAATTTAATTAAAAAAATTAGCGTTTAGAAAATTGAGGACGCTTTCTCGCTTTTCTAAAACCTACTTTTTTCCTTTCTACTTTTCGAGAATCACGAGTAATAAAACCAGATTTTCTTAATTCGTCTCGAAAAGACATATCATACTCTACTAATGCGCGAGTAATGCCATGACGAATTGCACCAGCTTGACCTGAAATTCCACCACCTTTTACAGTAATATATAAATCACACTTATTTAACATATTAACTAATTTTAAAGGTTGTCTTATGATCATTAAAGTGGTTTTGCATCCAAAATAATTCTCCAACGAACGATTATTAATCGTAATAATCCCACTTCCAGACTTAAGAAATACTCTAGCAGAAGAACTCTTTCTACGACCAGTACCATAATTATATATATTATTTATCATTTTGTCTTTCTCATTAAACAGTTAATACAATTGGGTCTTGTGCTAAATGAACATGATTATCATCAGGATATATTTTAAGTTTTTTTAACATTTTTCGACCTAGCGAACCCTTAGGTAACATACCTCTTACTGCGATTTCAATAATCCTAGTTGGATAACGATAAATCATATCTTTAAATATAATTTTTTTAATACCTCCTGCATACCCAGTATGATGATAATAAATTTTGTCGGTATATTTCTTACCTGTTACCAATATTTTACTAGCATTAATAACAATTAAATAATCACCCATGTCAACGTGAGGAGTATATTCCACTTTATGTTTTCCTCGCAATCGAACAGCAAGAAAAGAAGCTAATCGACCCAGTATTTTATTTGTAGCATCAATACAATACCATGACCTTTTTACATGCTCCGTTTTAGCAAAAAAACTTTTCATAATAAATTACCTATAAAATATTAAATTTAATTTGAAATGATTATAATAATTTCGATGTTAATACTATTTTAAACATTAAAAGTTAATAATGTTATAACATTAGTGAAATATTTTGTAATTAAAACATTAATTTAACATCAATTATTTTTACTGACATACATCAAAATTATCAAAAACTTTAATGAAACACATTACGATACTTTCATAAAATATTTATAATTTCTATTACGTTTTAAATATAGAAGTACGTCATGAGCTATATAAAAATTGAATACCCTAAAAAAATTAAATATAATAAATTTTATTTTTTTAAATTCATAAATATAACTTATTGTTATAATATCAAAAAACTAAATTAACAAACTTTATTAAATTTTTATTTAAAATATTGCTGTTTTTAATCAAAAATTTTATTTTAAAATAAATTTTAATATAAATTAAATTAAAATAACGTAGTATAAAAACAGTTTTTCTAAAATCATGTATTTAAATTAGTTTGAAAGGCATTAAATATGGAGTCCACCAGTAATTTACTAACATTACGCAATATTATTAATAGTTTAGATAAAAATTTAATTACTATACTTTCTAAAAGAAAAAAAATAGCTACGAAAATAGCAAAAACCAAAGCTGAGCAACACTACCCAATAAGAGACATAGAAAGAGAACAACTTCTATTAAATGATTTAATTTTATTTGGAAAAAAATATGACCTCGATCATGAATACATTTCTAATTTATTTAAAATTATAATTAAAGATTCTGTTATAACCCAAAATAATTGGATAAAAAACAATTGTTATAAAAATAGAAAAATATACAATTTTTCTTTTCTTGGCGATACTGGATCATATTCTTATGAAGCCACTAAACAATACGCTAATAAATATTTTCAATTTTTTTCTAAAAATTGTTGTAATACTTTTCAAGAAATCGTTAATAATGTTGAAAATAATCAATCCGATTATGCAGTGTTACCAATTGAAAACAATTCTTCAGGATCAATTAAAGAAACATATACTTTACTAACAAATACTAAATTATTAATTATTGGTGAAATAAATGTTCCTATAAATCATTGTTTACTATCTAAAAAAAAAACTCAGTTAATAAATATTAAAACAATCTATAGTCATAAACAACCTTTTATACAATGTAGTAAATTCATTAAACATTTTCCTAACTGGAAAATAAAATATACTAATAGTACAACAGATGCAATAAAAAAAATATCTGGTAATACACACTTTAAATCTGCTGCATTAGGACATGAAAAATACAAAAAAATATACCAATTAGAAGTCATATCTAGAAATATTTGCAATTTAGAAAAAAATGTGACTCGATTTATAATATTAGGAAGAACACACATTAATATCTCCACTAATATTTCATCTATAACAACAATTATGATACTAATTAATAATAACAACTTAATTAAAGATATAATAAAAATATTAAAAGAACATAATTTAACAATAAGACAACTAAAATCTCATGTGATTTCTACAATATCTTTACGAAAAATAATATTTATAGACATTGAAAATCACATCAATGCTAACTCAATGCAACAAACGATAAATAAACTAAAAAATATTACTTCAGTTAAGATACTTGGATGCTATCCAATGGACAAATATTTTTCATAAGCTAAATTATTAATCATTAATTTTAAAAAATCTAATATAGCTCTATTTTATCTAAAAAAAGAAAATAGAGCGTATATGATATTTAAGATAACATAAAAAAATTTCTTTTAAATAAAATTCGTTGTATTAAAATTAAAATGTTAGAATAAAATAAATCATTACTGAAAAACAATTACAATGTTGACATTTTATAATCTTATTTAATACTCAAAATATTAATAATATTAAACATCTATGTAACATCTATTAAATGTACTTAGCATAATACCAACAAGATCTGTATTATTTATACCACAATACATATTAAAATGTTCAAAAAATCTAACATGTAACAAAAAGTTACCTTCTTGCATTAAAATTATTTTAGAACTTTATATTTATTTTATACAATATATAAGAGCGTTATATAATTTTATAATTATCATTAATATGCAAAAGTATATTTTATTTTAAATAATATAAACAAAATTTTAACTTATATTGAAATGTTAAAATATATTACATGCACTACAATAATCCGATACAAAATTTCTACATTAATTATAGAGTAAAAATATGTTTAATAATTTAACTAAAAAACTTTCAAAAATATTTAACAAATTATCTAATAAAGGGACATTAACTGAAAAAAACATAAAAGACACATTACAAGAAGTAAAACGAACGTTGTTAGAAGCAGATGTCGTGTTATCAGTAGTAAAAGAATTTATAGAATCCGTATCTAAAAAAGCTATTGGAAGTAATGTTAATAGTCATTTTACCCCAGGACAAGAACTAATAAAAATCGTTCAAAAAGAACTAACAGAAATATTAGGAAAAAATAACGATCCTCTAAATCTATCCACTCAACCACCAGCAGTGATAATGATAATTGGATTGCAAGGACAAGGAAAAACAACGAGTTTAGCAAAATTAGGAAGATTGATAAAAAAAATAAAAAATAAAAAAGTTCTAGTAGTATCTACAGACATTTATAGATCTGCAGCAATAAAACAATTAGAAATACTATCACAACAAGCCAAAGTTGATTTTTATCCTTCTAATATTAATCAAA
>NZ_CP033004.1:413057-425631 GCF_005080745.1 Buchnera aphidicola (Melaphis rhois)
CGTTTACACATTAATGCATCTATGATGAATGAAATTACCGCTATACATAAAAAAATGATGCCTATTGAAACTCTATTAGTAGTTGATGCAATGATAGGTCAAGATGCAATAAACATAGCACACCATTTCAACAAAAATGTATCCATAACCGGATTTATTATTACTAAAACAGATAGTGATGCAAGAGCTGGTATTGTATTATCTATGAAATATATTACAAAAAAACCAATTAAATTTATTAGTACTGGCGAGAAGTTGAATCAATTTGAAATATTTCATCCAGATAGAGTAGTAACTCGAATTCTCGGTATGGGAGATGTACTATCACTTATAGAAAATATTGAAAACAAAATTAACAAAAAAAACATGGAGAAATTAGCAAATACAATAAAAAATCGAAATAAATTTGATTATAACGATTTATTAATTCAAATGAAACAAATTAAAAAAGTAGGAAATATTACTTCCATATTAAGACAACTACCTACCGCTACAAATGCATTTAATAGCATTCAAAGTAATATGAACGAAAAGTTATTATTTCAAATGGAAACAATGATTTACTCTATGACTAAAGAAGAAAAACAACAACCAGAATTAATTAAAGGCTCAAGAAAGCGTCGTATTGCAAAAGGATCAGGCTTATCAATACAAGAAATAAACTTACTATTAAAACAATTTAATAACATCAAAAACATAATGAAAACTATTAAAAAAGGAGGTATTAAAAAAATAATGAAAAATATAAACAATATAATTGGTAAATAATAATTTTTGAAAAAAATAAAATACTTTATTCATAAACCTATTTTAAGTTATACTATTTTGAAAAGAACTATAACCATTAAAGCAAGATATAAAACTATGATAAAAATTCGTTTAACAAGAATAGGAGCTAAAAAATGCCCATTCTATCAAATAATAATTGCTGATAGTAGATGCCCAAGAAATGGCAAATTTATTGAAAAACTTGGATTTTTTAATCCAATTTCACCTCAAAACTGTAGTAATATATATATAAACTTCAATAGATTAGAATATTGGACGAAAAATGGTGCTAAAATATCTAATCGAGTTAAATATTTAATAAAAAAAGTTATACGCGAAGATACACCTAGAAGGAAATACTAAAAATAAATACAAAAAAAAGAAATCCTGATAATTTAATCATTGCACAATTTGGAATACCACATGGTATATTAGGATGGATTCGCATTTTTTCTTTTACAAAGAAAAAACAAAACATTTTTAACTATCATCCTTGGTATATAAATGAATCAGAAAAAATAGAAAAAGTTCATATTCAATTTTGGAAAAATAAAGAAAAATATTTTATTGTAAAAATAAAGGATGTTTCCAATCGCTCTGAAGCTAAAAAATTAACTAATATCTACATAACAATTAAAGAAAATATATTACCATTATTAAAAAATAATGAATATTACTGGAAAGATATAATTAATTGTACAATTTTTAATATGGAAAATAAAAAATTAGGAATAGTCATAAACTTAATTGAAACACCATCCAATGATATTCTTGTTATTAATAATAAATCTAAAAATAACATTAATAAGAAAAACATCTTAATACCTTTTATAAAAAACAAAGTTATAAAAATAGTAAACATTAATAAAAAAGTAATTATAGTAAATTGGAACTATACTTTTGAATGAAAATACCATAAATACAACAAAACCTTTAACTATAGCAATCATTAGTATTTTTCCAGAAATATTTCATGCTATTACAAATTATGGAATTACTAAAAAAGCTATTCAAAAAGAAATTATTAAAATTAATATTGTAAATCCTAGAAATTATACAAACAACAAATATAGAAATATTGATGATCGTCCTTACGGAGGGGGATCAGGTATGTTAATGGCGGCACAGCCATTAAAATTAGCTATTGAATACGCTAAATCTATATTAGGATACAATACAAAAACATTTTACTTATCACCTAAGGGGACTAAACTAAACCAAAAAAAAATTCTAATATTATCTAAAATGAAATGCTTTATTTTATTATGTGGTCGTTATAAAGGAATAGATGAAAGATTAATACGTAACAAAATAATAGATGAAGAAATATCTATCGGAGATTATATTCTTAGTGGGGGAGAATTACCTGCTATGGTTTTAATCGATGCACTGTGTCGGTTTATTCCTGGATCTTTAGGAAAAGAACAGTCTAGAAAAGATGATTCATTTTATAATGGATTATTAGAATGCCCTTATTATACTAGACCTAAAGTTTTTGATAATGTAAAAGTTCCAAATATCTTATTATCCGGTAACCACAAAAAAATAAAAATATGGAGATTAAAACAATCATTAGGACAAACTTGGATGAAGAGACCAGACTTATTGAATAAAATTATTCTTACAAAAGAAGAAAACGATTTATTAGAACAATTTAAAAAAGAAACGGTGAAACTAAAAGATAATAAAACCACTTAAATATAACAATATATCAGGAAAATATTATTGTGAATATTATTAAAACAATAGAAAAAGAACAAATAAAAAAAATTATCCCTTATTTTAAATCGGGAGACACGATAGAAGTTAAAGTTTGGATAGTAGAAGGATCTAAAAAGAGAACTCAACTATTTGAAGGAATAGTTATAGCTAGACGAAACAGACATTTCAATTTTTCATTCTGTGTACGAAAATTATCTAATGGAGATGCTATAGAACGAGTATTTCACGCTCACTCTCCTAATATTGAAGAAATAAATGTAAAGAAATATGGAGATGTTAAAAAATCAAAATTATATTATTTAAGAAAATTTACCGGAAAATCAGCTAAAGTAAAAGAACTATTAATAAAAAACAAAATTAAATCTGAATAAATATATTTATTACATATTTCACGAAATTTACGAAGTCATGCAGTCATACTTTTTATACTTTGACTGCATAATATTATTTATAAAAATTTATTAATAAATTTATCTACTACTTTAAATATGTTATAAAAAACCAATAAACTATATTTTTTACTATAATCTTATGAAGTTCCTCCTATCGTAATATTGTTCAATTTTATCGTAGGTTGACCTACACCTACTGGAATATTTTGTCCATTTTTTGAACATGTCCCTACACCCCCATCTATTAATAAATCATTTCCAACCATAGAAATGTTTTTCATAACATTACTTCCTGATCCAATTAACATTACATTTTTTATAGAATGAGAAACTTTCCCATTTTTTACTAAATATGCTTCAGATGTAGAAAATACAAAGTTCCCTGAAGTAATATCTACTTGTCCTCCACTAAAATTTAATGCATATATTCCATATTCTATACTATCAATAATATCTTCAGGACGTGAATCTCCAGATAACATATATGTATTTGTCATACGAGGAAGAGGTAAATGGGCATATGATTCTCTCCTACCATTTCCTGTTGGCTTAACCCCCATTAAATTTGAATTAAACTTATCTTGAATATAACTTTTTAAAATCCCATTTTGTATTAATACGTTGTATTTAGTAGGAACTCCTTCATCATCAATAGTTAACGATCCTCTTTTATTCTTTATAGTTCCATCGTCTACTACAGTACATAATTCTGAAGCAACTTTGCATCCAATTTTATTAGTAAATACTGATGTTCCCTGACGATTAAAATCTCCTTCTAATCCATGACCAACCGCTTCGTGTAATAAAATTCCAGGCCAACCAGGTCCTAATACTACAGGAAATGTTCCTGACGGGGCATCTTTAGCTGACAAATTCACTAAAGCAATTCGAACAGCTTCTTTAGCATAATGTTCAATTAAAGAAATACCATTAATATAATTTGTTAAAAAAAATGTATATCCGTCTCGACTACCTCCTCCACTAAAACCACGTTCACGTCTTCCCTTACTCTCTACTACCACACTAATTGAAAGTCGAACCAAAGGACGAATATCAGCAGCTAAATCACCATCTGTAGCAGCAACTAATATTTGATCATGTTCACCACTTAAAATAGAACTAACATTAATTACACGACTATCTATACTACGAGCAATAGAATTTATTTTATAAAGAATTTCTATTTTTTCCTTGGAACCAATACTTGCTAATGGACTATCCAGAGTGTATAGAGGCTCTCTCTTAACTTCTAACAGCGATTTAATACATATAGAAGAAGGATGAGTAATTAAAATACTACTCGCTAATTGAGAACTTTCCTGTAATATATTTAAATTAATATTATCTGAATAAGAAAAACCAGTACTCTCTCCAGATATAACCCTTACTCCAAATCCTTTGTTAATATTAAAAAGTCCTTCTTTAACAATATTATCTTCTAATATCCATGACTCATTACTACTAGATTGAAAATAGAAATCAGCATAATCTATTCTTCTTTCTGAGATATCACTTAAAATCTCAAAAAGATTCTGATGGGTAATTTTGTTTTCAGTTAATAAATGTTCAGTAACAGAATCCAGTATCATCACAACTCGCTTATTTTGATATTCAATACAAAAATGAAATACTTATATATAGAATCATGTCATTAACAATGATATTATATTGATTTACTCAAGTTTAATATATTAAATACATAAATTAAAAAACTTACTAACCAACTAAGGAATAGTGCATTATTAATAACAATTATTCCACTAATAATTTTACTATTTATACACGTAAATTAATTTAATATATACAGTTTGTACATATCTAGAAAATATATATCATTTTAATTCACATATAATATTTGTAATAAATATCTTATCATGTATAATTAAAAAAATTTACGTATATAAATAGTAACATACAATAATTTTAAGTTATATACATTACAAAACAACATAACTATTATATGAAATATCCAGTAAACATCCTAATAATTAATGGTCCTAATCTAAACTTGTTAGGAGAAAGAGAACCTGATATTTATGGAAGTATTACATTAGAAGAATTAATAAAAAAATTAAATAAAGAAGGAAAATTATTAAATGCAAAAATTAATCACATACAATCTAACTCAGAAAACGTATTAATCAATGAAATTCATAATTTAAGAAAGAAAATAGACTATATTATAATAAATGCAGGTGGTTTTACGCACACTAGTATAGCATTACGTGACGCACTAATCGGAGTCCGAATTCCTTTTATAGAAGTTCATATTTCTAATATTTATGCACGAGAAAGTTTTCGAGCACATTCATGGCTATCTGATGTTTCATCTGGAATTATTTGTGGACTAGGATTAGATGGATATTTTTGGGCTTTAAAAACAGCTGTAAAACGAATAAAACAATCAAGAAAGAAATAAAAATATTATTTTCATATCCTAGTTTTTAATTGATAAACTATTAACGTGGTATTTTATTAAAAAATTTATAAGCTATAGATAAAATGTAATATATAAAATAACTAATTTGTCAAATTCTTAAAATAAAATATATTGTTTATTAAAAATATAAAAAACGTGTTAATGTTTATAACAATTATTATAAAATTTAATATTGTATACTACTTTAGTTAAAATCAATTTACTCATCATTATATATGTTTAATTGACTTAATAAGTTCAAAATATCTCTTGGTAAAACACTATTCCATTCCATCCATATTCCTGTAATTGGATGTTTTAAACATAATTTACTTGCATGAAGTGCTTGTCTTGGAAATTTTTTAACTATTTCAAACATTTTTGAAGTAATACTCTTACAAAATTTATATTTGTTTCTATAAATGTTATCCCCAACTACAGGATGATTAATACTTAACATATGAACACGTATTTGATGAGTGCGACCTGTTTCTAACCTAACTATTATATGAGTACAATAAGAAAAACGTTTTACAATTCTATAATGCGTAATAGCTGATTTTCCTGTAATACTAGTAGTCATCATTGTTCTATGAAGAGGATGACGCTGAATAGATAAAAAAATACCCCCACCAGAAATAAGTTTACCATATACTACTGCTTCATATTGTCTAATAATTTTTCTAGATCTCATTGATTCAACTAAGTTGTTATAAGATGCAATATTTTTTGCAATAACCATTAAACCAGTAGTATTTTTGTCTAGTCTATGTACAATTCCACAACGGGGGACACTTAAAAAATTACTGTCTCTATATAATAATGCGTTTAATAAAGTTCCGTACTTATTCCCTGCTCCAGGATGAACAACTAAATTAGCTTGTTTATCAATTACTAAAATATCATTATCTTCATAAATAACATTAATATGAATATCTTGTGGAATATAAGCATGATGTAAATGTTTAACAACATTAATATTAATTTCATCTCTATGATATACGTTAATACTAGGCTTGTTACAAACCACTCCATTAATACTAATTTGGTTATTTAAAATCCATTTTTTTAAACAAGTTCGAGAATATTCGGAAAATAATTGTGACAATACTTTATCTAATCGTATCTTTAATTGACATGTACTAGGAATAATAATAGTAAATAGTATGATATTAATCATAAAATATCCAAAAAATAAATTATACGAAAATGAAATAATTCATTTTCGTATTTTAATGATAAAACACTATAAATAAAATATATTGTATTTATTAAATTAATATTATTACTTTAAATACATTATCATATAATAATAAAAAACTACATTTTTAATACTATATCGATATTTGTTCATAATGCTTTAAATGTGACAAAACTATGATTGTTTAACAAAGATCAAATATTATGAAATATTTTGTACTAATATAATTTAATTGCAATAATCGCAAAAAGTTTGGATAAAACAGTATTATGTAGTCTTAAAAATTTTAATATAACAGTGTCATAGTCCAATATATTTTAATTATCGTTTAAAAACTTAATTAATGTTTAAAAAAATGAAAAAATCAACTGATGAAGTAAAACAAATGTTTTTAAGCTTTTTTCAAGAAAAAAAACATAAAGTTCTGCCAGGTAGTTCACTAATTCCAACTAACGATGCTTCACTGTTATTTACTAATTCTGGAATGAATCAATTCAAGAATATATTATTAAAAGAAAATAAAGAGTTTAAATATACTCGAGTAGTCACCGTACAAAATTGCTTACGAACTGGAGGAAAGCATAATGATTTCAATAATGTAGGATATACATCTAAACATCACACATTTTTCAAAATGCTAGGAAATTTCAGTTTTGGGGACTATTTCAAAACAGAAGCTATTATGTATGCGTGGGAATTTCTTACATCAAAAAAATGGTTGCATTTACCAAAAGAAAAATTATGGATTACTGTATATAAAGACGATACAAAGTCATATGACATATGGAAAAATATTATTAATGTAAAAGAAGAAAGAATTATTAAAATAGGTGATAAAAAAAACCAAAAATACACGTCAGATAATTTTTGGCAAATGGGAAATACGGGACCATGTGGGCCATCTACAGAAATATTTTATGATCAAGGACATCATTTACCTGGAAAACCTCCAGGAAATAATACAGATACCGGAACTAGATTTATTGAAATTTGGAATATTGTATTTATGCAATTTAATAAGATAAACAATGAAAATATAACGAAATTATTTAGATCTTCTGTAGATACAGGTATGGGATTAGAGCGAATTGCATCAATTATGCAAAATGTAACTTCTAACTACGAAATCGACTTATTTCAACCACTAACAAATTTAATTGTAAAAATGAGTAACACTCAAAATTTTAATTACAAACACATATATGTAATTGCAGATCATATTCGAGCAAGTGCGTTTATTATATCTGAAAATGTAATTCCTAGTAATGAAAAACATGGTTATGTTCTTAGAAGAATTATTAGAAGAGCTATTAGACATGGACATCGTATTGGAATAAAAAAAATATTTCTTCATAAACTAATTCCTACTTTAATAAATTCAATAGGACAAGATTCACATATTTTACAAAAAAAACAAGATCAAATTGAAAATATATTAAAACTAGAAGAATCTAAGTTTGTTGAAACACTCGATAGAGGATTAATATTACTTCAATCAAAAATTCAAAAACTTAAAAGTAAAACGATTAGTGGACAATTAATATTTGAATTATATGATACATTCGGACTTCCTATGGATTTAACAATAGATATCTGCCGTAAAAAAAACATTACTGTAAACTTTGAAGAAATCAAAACAATAATGAAACATCAACAAAAAAAAGCAAAAAATAACACATTTCATAGAAAAGTAAATATAAACGATGACATCGTAACAAATAATGATATATCATCTAATTTTATAGGTTATAATGTTATAGAAGTACAATCATGCATTACTAGTATTGTTTGCAATAACACTTATTGTACAGCCATTAAAGAAAATGAATTAGGAATATTAATATTAGAACGTACACCTTTTTACGCAGAATTAGGAGGACAAATAGGAGATAGTGGAATCATTAAAAACATACATGGAAAATTCATAGTATATGATACTCAAAAATATAAAAATGCTATTGGGCATATAGGAAAGTTAATATCAGGAACTCTTAAAGTTAATGATGTAGTTAACGCTAAAATCGATAATAATAAAAGATCATTGATACAAGCCAATCATTCCGCTACTCATTTATTATATTCATCACTACGGACAATATTAGGAAATCACATCTTTCAGAAAGGTTCTTACATTACAGATCAATTTTTGCGATTCGATTTCTCTCATTACTCTTCTATAAACTTGACCGATATACATAAAATTGAAACTATGGTTAATACAAAAATTAATCATAATATTTTAATTAAAACAAATATCATGACATTAGAAGCAGCAAAAGAAAAAAATATAACATCTTTGTTTCATAATAAATATCATGATACAGTTCGAGTTCTTTCAATAAATGATTTTTCCATTGAACTATGCGGAGGTACACACGCCAACAGGACGGGAGACATTGGTTTATTTAAAATTATTTCCGAAAAAGGTATATCTTCTGGAGTGAGAAGAATTGAAGCAATAACTGGGAAAATAGCTTTGTCTAACATTCATACAAAAGAAAAAGAACTAGAAGATATTGCTATTATGCTAAAAACACACAACAAAAATATAACACGTCATATTCAAGTACTTTTATTAAATAATCGAAAATTAGAAAAAAAAATAAGTAAGATAAATGAACAAGAAATTTGTAATATAGTTAACAAACTTAGTAAAAAATTTATTTGTATTAAAGACGTAAAAACCATTATACATACATTTAAAAATGAAAATTCTAAAAAATTAAAAACTATAATAGATAAACTTAAAAATAAATTACAGTCCTGTATCATCATATTAATAAATATCTCTGACAATGCTGCAATAATAATTATTGGCATTACATCTGATATATCACAAAAAATTACTGCAAATAAGTTATTAAATACACTATTAAAAAATTTAGACGGTAAAGGCGGGGGAAAACCTTCTCTAGCCGAAGGGAGAATAAAAAATTTAATTTTTCTTAAAAAAGAACTAATTAATATAAAAAATTGGATTAAATCTAATTTATAAATTAGTTCTTAGTAATATTATATTTTAACATTCGTGTTTAACCTAATATTATAGGCATAACACTAATAATTTGGATAGAGGTTAACGAACTCTTTTTTAAAAGCTATTTAAGGAAAATACATGCTTATTCTAACTCGTCGAGTGGGCGAAACACTCATAATTGGGGATGAGATATCTGTAACAGTATTAGGTGTAAAAGGAAATCAAGTACGCATTGGCGTTAATGCTCCTAAAGAAATTTCAGTACATCGCGAAGAAATATATCAAAGAATTCAATCTGAAAAAAACCAAAAAGTCTAGTTTATAAAAATAACAGCATCTCTCCGATTTTTAAAGCGAGATGCTGTAATTTCAATCTTTTATATTTCAAAAGTTAAAGTTAAATATTATTTTTCCAATTAGTATCGCAATAACGAAAAATACTTTCGAAATTTCTATACAATATATCATCAATATGATAGTCTAATCAAAATTATAAATATTATTTTATAATAAAATCTTTAAAAAACTAAGACATAATTTTAGGTGAGGTGGCCGAGTGGTTGAAGGCACTCCCCTGCTAAGGTAGTATGCAATAATATTGCATCGAGGGTTCGAATCCCTCCCTCACCATACGAAAATTATATAGCATCCGTAGCTCAGTTGGATAGAGTACTCGGCTACGAACCGAGAGGTCGGAGGTTCAAATCCTTCCGGATGCAAATAAAAACTAAAAATCCAATCTTATCTATAATAATTCAATTTGTATGCTCTTATTTTTTAAAAAATTTGTTTTTAAAATATTTCTTATAAAATATTATAATTCAATTTTACAATATTTATATTCATTAAAAGAGGCCAATTTGATTCCGAAAATATTACACAAAATTCATTGGTTAAAATCTGATCCTAACATTATCAAAAACATATTAAGAGGTATTGAAAGGGAAACTTTGCGAGTAAACTTAAACGGAGCAATTTCTAACCATGATCATCCGTACAACATAGGATCAGCATTAACTCATAAATGGATCACTACTGACTTTTCTGAATCATTATTAGAGTTTATTACACCACCTACCAACAACATAAACTATTTGTTATACACTTTACGTGATATTCATAAATTTGTAAGTCACAATATTAACGAAGAATATTTATGGCCATTTAGTATGCCACCGTACACTGATTCTCATACACCCATCATGTTAGCAAAATATGGAAAATCTAATATTGGAAAAGTAAAAACGCTATATAGAACAGGATTAAAAAACAGATATGGTGCATTAATGAATATAATTTCTGGAGTACATTATAACTTTTCATTACCAATAAATTTTTGGAAGGAATGGCGAAAAAATAATAAAATTATCAAAAAAAATTATATTTCTGATGGATATTTATGTTTAATTAGAAATTTTTATCGCTTTGGATGGATTATTCCTTACTTGTTTGGTGCATCTCCAGCTATCGAATCATTCTTTGTTAAAAATAAAAAAACCAATGTGAAATTTAATAATAAAAATAACATGTTATATTTGCCCTGGTCTACTTCATTAAGATTAAGTCATCTCGGGCACACTAACAATTCAATTAAAAATTTAAATCTAACATTTAATTCTTTAAATAATTATATATCATCACTTAAATACGGTATACAAACACCATCTAAGGAATTTAAAAAACTAGGATTAATAGATTCTTTCGGAAATCCAAAACAAATTAATATTAACATATTACAAACAGAAAACGAATTGTATACTCATATTCGTCCTAAAAGAACATTAACGCCAAATGAAACTATACTAGATTCACTTAATAGAAAGGGAATTCAATACGTAGAAATACGATCGTTAGATGTTAATCCTTTTTCATGTATAGGAATTGAAAAATCACAAATATTATTATTAGATTTATTTCTAATTTGGTGTGTTATTGCAGATTCTCCTAAAATGACCAATCTAGATCTTCAACTTTTTTCTAAAAATTGGGATATAATAAGTCTTGAGGGAAGAAAACCAAAACAAAAAGTATATATCAATACATATAATCAACAAAAAACATTAGAATCAATAGGAAAATATTTGATAGAAAATTTTTTTTATATAGCAGAAATTCTAGACTATCCATCAAAAAGCGATAATTATCAAAACATATGTCAACAAATATTTTTATATTTTGATCATACAGATTTAACTTATTCTGAAAGAATCTTAAACAAATATATACTTTATGGAATCAATAATATAGGTATGAAAATAGCTATTGAGAATAAAAATAAATTAAATGCAATACCATTAAGACAACTTAACGAAAGTGATTTTATTAATGAAACATATCATTCTCATAAAATACAAAAAGAAATCGAATCCCATGATATGTTAAGTTCAAAAAAATTTTTCTAACTATAATACATATAATTATTATTAATTATTGTTAATTAATAATTTAAAAGCATAAAATACATATTATCTTGAGAATAACATTCTATTTCAATCATAATAACATTACTATGTACATGAACAACTAAAACAAAATATATTATAATGATATATAATAAAATAATGATAATTATCTTAAATAAATGTATATTTTACCTATTTAACAGATTAATATGTTTTGATAAACTATTATTTTTATGTTTTATTATAATAAAATGTTAGCCAAAACGCTGTTGATTCTTATTGCTATGCTAGCTACAGTATCTTCATCAAAAGATAAAATTCATACTCATCATTATAAAGATTTTCGTCATATCAAGCTATTAGCACAAAAAATTCATGCTAATGCACCTCACTCTTTTTATTGTGGATGTAAAATAACATGGACCAAAAAACAAGGTATCCCAAAATTAAAATCATGCGGATATCAAATTAGAAAAAATGAAAACAGAGCTAGTCGAATAGAATGGGAACACGTAGTGCCTGCATGGCAATTTGGGCACTTAAAAAAATGTTGGAAACAAGGAGGAAGAAAAAACTGCAATCATGATATACATTACATGAAAATAGAAACAGATCTTCATAACTTACAACCTGTTGTTGGAGAAATTAATGGGGATCGCAGTAATTTTATGTATGGAGAATTAAAAAAACAAA
>NZ_CP033004.1:425714-441274 GCF_005080745.1 Buchnera aphidicola (Melaphis rhois)
TTCTATATGAATAAAACTTATCGATTAAATATTTCTAAAAAACAAATGCAATTATTTCATTCTTGGAATAAAAAATACCCTATTAGCAATTGGGAATGTAAACGAGACGAATTAATTTTTAATATTCAAGGTAATCATAACCCTTACGTACACTCTCACTGCCTTATAAAAAATTTAGAATCACATAAAATTATATCTATGAATTAAATGTAAATTGTTAAACTATATAGATTACGACAGTTTAAAACGTTATTTTATAAAACAACAATTTTAAAAAAATCTATATATATCATTTCAAAGATATTAATAAAATTTTTCAAAATAGATTACAAGATATTAAATAAAAAAATGTTTCATATCTTCATTGCATTAAAATTTTAATAATTACTTAAAATTATTAAAATTCCATTCCCATAATTTATTAGGAGTAAAAACAGCTGGCAATGGAATTTCCCAAGGTTTAGGTATGATTTTATTAACTAATTGAAAATCATAAGCTAAGCCAACAGGAAAAAATTTATTTTTGTAACTATTTAAAATCTTATCATAAAATCCTCCTCCCATACCTAAACGATAACCAAATATATCGAAAGCTACTAGTGGAACCATAATTACATCCATTTCTTGACAAGATACAACAACTTCTTTCCTAATAATTGGCTCAAAAATATTAAATTTATTTAATTGTAAACGTGTATTAGGAAAATATTGAGAAAAAAATAACGTTTTATTAAACATTGAATCAATAATCGGTAAAAAAACATTATATTTTTTTTTCCACAATTCTGAGATTAGTTGGCTTGTATCTATTTCTCCATCGAAAGAAATAAAAACTGCAACATTTTTACACGAACAAAGCAATTTACAATTAAAAATTTTATCAGAAATTCTTAATGATGATATTTTCTGTTCTTTTATACCTATTTTTTTTCTTAACATACGAAAATATGCTCTTTGAAACGTACGATCTATGACAAACATAACAAGTAATTTAGTATAAGTTAGTTAAATATATTTAAATAATTTTCAAATAATCATTATAATATTATTTCAGTTATTTTACGTTTTTTAAACGCGTAATAATTTTATTTAATCTTTCAATGATTTCTCTTATTTTTAACTTTTCATTTTTTAATTCATAAGAAATATTTAATGCTGTAACAAATATCAATTGATCTGTATTAGATACTCCAGTTTTTACTTTCAAATTATACAATCTTTTGTTTAAATAATGAGCTGCATTTCGTAAATCTTTACTCAATTCATTAGGACAATTAACTTTTAATAATCGACCAAAAATTTTTATATCTATATATTGAATAGACATTTTATTTATATTACCTAATGTAGATAATTAAATTATTTTAATGATATTATATT
This sequence comes from Buchnera aphidicola (Melaphis rhois), assembly GCF_005080745.1. Taxonomy (NCBI): domain Bacteria; kingdom Pseudomonadati; phylum Pseudomonadota; class Gammaproteobacteria; order Enterobacterales; family Erwiniaceae; genus Buchnera; species Buchnera aphidicola. Next base: position 427,095 of record NZ_CP033004.1, read on the forward strand.
TAACATATACTAATTAAAAAACGAGTATTTTGTTTTAAATTTAAAAATTTATTATCTTTAACTAACATATTTCTTATAAACTATAAAATTTTTTTAAAAAATTTTTATAATACACTATATTATTAAAAAAATAATATATTAAATAAGTTTAAAGTAAGTTTTAATATTAGAATTACATATTTAATAAAACATTAAAAACACAATGTATCTTATTAAATATATAATTCTTTTACGATGATCAATGCACTTATCTTTTTTAAAATAATTAATTACTTAAAATACATTTTATTAGTTATTAAATTAACTCTTAATAATTTGTATACCTGACTGTGTACTAACTAAAGCTATATTTGCTGTTCTAGTTGCAAATAATCCAACACTAACTACTCCAGGTAAGGAATTAATTTTTTCTTCTATTCCAATCGGATTTAATATTTTAAAATTATAAACGTCAATAATTATATTTCCGTTTTCTGTAACTATATTTTTCCTAACTTTTGGATTTCCTCCTAACTTTATTAATTCACTTAATATATAAGAAACAGACATAGGTATAATTTCGATAGGTAAGGGAAATTTTCCTAATACTTTTACTAATTTTGATTCATCTACAATGCAAATAAATGTTTTTGCTACTGAAGCAATTATTTTTTCTTTAGTTAATGCAGCACCACCTCCCTTAATCATCTGTAACTTAAAATTAATCTCATCTGCACTATCAATATATAATGTTAGAGATTTTATATCATTTAAGTTATACACAGGAATCCCATATTTTTTTAAAAAAAACGTAGATGACCTAGAACTAGATACAGCTCCATGAACTAAATTTTTAACAGAACTTAAAGCTTTAATGAAATATGAAACAGTAGAACCTGTACCTACTCCAATTATTGTACCAGGATAAATATAGTCTAAAGCAGCAATTGCAACAGATTTCTTTAATTCGTTTGCATTCATTCGATAAACCTATACTAAATTTCATTATTTTTAATAATTTTATTTTTTCAAACGTTTTAAAAGTTAGATGTTTTAATAAAACACCTAATTAAATAGATAGGAAATTATATTTAAAAAAAATTTAACAATAAATATTATAATTTTGTTACGTTTGTAGTTTTATTACTGGGGTACCTGGATTCGAACCAGGGATGCCGGTATCAAAAACCGGTGCCTTACCACTTGGCTATACCCCATGTTATTTTAAAATTAATACAAATACGGAAGGCGAGATTTGAACTCGCATACCTAACGGTGCTAGATCCTAAATCTAGTGCGTCTACCAATTTCGCCACTTCCGCATGTTATGCGTTCAATTAAAATAGCTACGACAGGAATTGAACCTGTGACCTCAGCGTTATGAGTGCTGTGCTCTATCCAACTGAGCTACGTAGCCAAAATATAAAATTATTTTATGATTTAAATTATGCTGTGTTATACTATAAATGTCAATAACGATTTATAATAAATTGCATGTATGAAATATAACTGATATAAAAATGTTAACTTTAAAATATTATATTTTTTATAAAATATATGACTGATTTTTATAATTTTTTGGAAATTTTTATTACTTTAAATTAATATTAATAGGAAATAAAATGAATAATATAAATAAAAAAATTTATAATTTTATCCAAAAAATAATTTACAAAGATATAATAACAAAAAAAGTAAATTACGTTAAAACAAGATTTCCTCCCGAACCAAATGGATATTTACATATAGGTCATGCAAAATCTATATTTTTAAACTTTTATTTAGCAAAACAGTTCAAAGGAACATGCAATCTTCGATTCGATGATACTAATCCTAAAAGAGAAAGCGTGCATTATATAAATAGTATTATTAAAGATATAACATGGCTAGGATATAAATTAAATAATAACATTTTCTATGCATCTTCTTACTTTGATGTTATGTACATGTATGCTAAAGAACTAATTATGAAAGGATTAGCCTATGTTGATCAATTAACTAAAGAAGAAATACGAACATATCGAGGAACATTAATTTCTCCTGGAATTAATAGTCCATATCGAACACAATCTATAAAAAGAAATTTATTGCTATTTAAAAAAATGAAAAACGGATACTTCTCTGAAGGAAGCGCATGTTTAAGAGCTAAAATAAATATGAAATCACCTCTAATTATAATGAGGGATCCAGTATTATATCGAATTTTGTTTTCCGAACATCATCAAACAAATAAAAAATGGTGTATATATCCTACATATGATTTTGCTCATTGTATCTCTGATTCTTTAGAAAAAATTACACATTCTATATGTACATTAGAATTTCAAGATAATCGAAAACTATATGAATGGATATTAAATAATATTAATGTTACTCACTATTCTAATCAATACGAATTTTCTAGATTAAAATTAGAATATTCTGTATTATCCAAAAGAAAATTACAATTCTTAGTCGCTAAAAATATCGTAAATGGATGGGATGATCCTAGAATACACACAATTTCCGGACTAAGAAGACGAGGATATACTCCTTCTTCTATAAAAACATTTTGCAAAAAAATTGGAGTTACAAAACAAGAAAATATAATAGAACTATCATTGCTAGAGTCATGTATCAGAAATGATTTAAACCTAAATACTTTCCGATATATGGCAGTCATTAATCCTATACAATTACATATTTGTAATTTATATGATAGTTATAAAGAAGCACTTACTATTCCTAATCATCCCAAAATTAGCAGTATGGGGACACGTCAATCTATTTTTAGTAATAAAATATATATAGATCGATTCGATTTTTACGAAAACAATACTCTAATTTTAAACAAAAAGTTAACCATTGGAAATAAAATTAGATTACGCTATGCCTATATTATTAGCGCAAAAGAAGTAATAAAAGATAATAATAATAATATAACTAAAATAATCTGTACATATGATAAAAATACGTTAGGTAAAAATCCTAATAACGAAAAAATATCCGGGGTTATTCATTGGATTTCCATTGAAAATGCAATACCAGCACAATTTAATTTATATGACCAATTATTTTTATTAAAAGATCCAGAACTAGAAGAAAACTATATGAAACACATTAATAATAATTCATTAATTGTTAAACAAGGTTTTATAGAATCTGACATTCTAAACAATATTTCCAAAAAAAGATATCAATTTGAAAGAGAAGGATATTTTTACATTGATAAAAGTTATTATGTTACAAAAAAATTAATATTTAACAGAATAGTAACATTAAAAAGCAACATAAAAAAACCCATCCATAAAATTATTAAATAATTGCATACTTTAAATAAATCAAGGAATTTACTAATCTACTTTCAATATATTAAAAACTATTTTATTGTATATAAAAAAATTAAAAATCTAATTCCCTGATAAGAGCCAAATATTTTAGGATGAATTTAATTTTCATCTATTAGTAATAAATGTTTAAATAACCTATAAAATATTTTAAACGTTTCCTTTAAATGCAACACTCAATAAAAAAAATTATTATCATTAAATAATAATATTTGTATTAAAATAAAACAAATACTATATGCAATCCATTCAAAGGTAAAAAATTAATATAGTTTGATTTTATAAAACTATATTATTATTTTTAATAATCCTATTTATACTCCATTTTAATTTTGGTTAGATATGACAACATATTATGTTTTTATAACAGGGGGTGTAGTATCATCTCTTGGAAAAGGTATTACAACAGCGTCTTTAGCCGCAATTCTCGAAGCACGAAATCTTAATGTAACTATTATAAAACTAGATCCATATATTAATGTAGATCCAGGAACCATAAGTCCAACACAACACGGTGAAGTATTTGTTACGGAAGATGGAGCAGAAACAGATCTAGATTTAGGACATTATGAACGGTTTATTCGAAATAAAATGACTCGTCAAAATAATTTTACTACAGGTAGTATTTATTCTGAAGTGTTAAAAAAAGAAAGAGATGGGGATTATCTAGGTTCTACGATTCAAGTAATTCCTCATATTACTAATGCTATTAAAAATAGAATTATTGCATGCTCTAAAGGTAAAGATATCATTTTTGTCGAAATTGGTGGTACTGTAGGAGATATAGAATCATTACCTTTTTTAGAAGCAATTCGACAAATGGCAGTAGATGTAGGAAAAAGAAATACTATATATATTCATTTAACTTTAGTTCCTTATATATCAGTTACAGGAGAAATTAAAACTAAACCAACTCAACATTCAGTTAAAGAGTTACTATCAATTGGAATACAACCAGACATATTAATTTGCCGTTCAAAAAAAACAATTTCAATTATAGAACGCAAGAAAATTGCATTGTTTTGTAACGTTTCAGAAAAATCAGTAATTTCATTAAAAGACGTTAAATCCATTTATACCATTCCAAAATTATTAAATATACAAAAAGTAGATAACTTAATTTGTAATCATTTTAAATTAAACGCTCCAAAAGCCAACTTATCAGAATGGGATCAAGTTATATTTAATGAACATAATTCTAACAAAACAGTAACTATTGGAATTATTGGAAAATACGTTGAATTGCCAGATGCTTACAAATCTGTTATAGAAGCATTAAAACATGGTGGACTTCAGAACAAAACGATTATTAATATAAAATTGATTAATTCTAAAAATATTAACGAATCAAATATTAACTCATTAGAATTTCTACACGGAATTTTAATTCCAGGGGGATTTGGAAAAGCAGGAATAAACGGGAAAATAGTATCTGTAAAATATGCTAGAGAAAATAATATTCCATTTTTTGGTATCTGTTTAGGAATGCAAATCGCATTAATAGAATTTGCTAGAAATGTTGTAGGTTTGAAAGAAGCTAATTCTACAGAATTTTTACCAAAATGTAAATATCCAGTAATTTCTTTAATACAAGAGCAAAAAAAAATATTAAATAAAACAACAAGTAAAACTAATAAAAAAAGATTGTTAGGAAAAATGCGGTTAGGTAGTCAAATATGCTATTTAAAAAACAATAGTCTATCTAAAAAACTATATGGAGCTAATACTATAGTAGAACGACATAGACATCGATATGAAGTAAATAACAATTTTTTAAAAGAAATCGAAAAACGCGGCTTGAATGTTACAGGACTATCTGAAAATAAAAAATTAGTAGAAATTATCGAATTATCTAATCACATATGGTTCCTAGCTTGTCAATTTCATCCAGAATTTACGTCAACACCGAGAGATGGACATCCATTGTTTTCTAATTTTATTAAAGCAGCATTGCAATACAAAAAAAAACATAACATTCATTGTTAAACTTAAGATATAATTAGAAATGTCTAACATAACATAATAATTTAAAAAGAGATCATCTATCATGATTAAAATAAAAAAAATTCTTGCCAGAGAAATAATAGACTCTAGGGGTTATCCAACTGTTGAATCCGAAGTACATGTAGAAGGAGGATTTTTTGGATTAGCATCGTCACCTTCTGGATCTTCAACAGGTTCTAAAGAAGCATTAGAATTACGCGATAATGATGCATCTCGATTTTTCGGAAAAGGAGTAACTAAATCCGTTAAATTAATTAATGATATTATTAATAAAAAATTAAAAAATAACAATGCTAACGATCAAGAAAGTATTGATAATACTATGATTCAATTAGACGGAAGTAAAAATAAATCCAAATTAGGATCAAATACTATTTTATCTGTATCATTAGCAACAGCAAAAGCAGTAGCAGCGTATAAGGGTATACCTTTATACCAACACATCTCTGAATTAAACGGTACTTCAGGCCAATTTTCTATGCCTATTCCAATGATAAACATCATAAATGGAGGTAAACATGCAAATAATAATATAGATATACAAGAATTTATGATACAACCAATTAACACAAAAACAATAAAAGAAGCAATTCGAATAGGATCAGAAATATTTCATATGCTAGGAATAATTTTAAAAAGAAATCATTTAAGTACAACAGTAGGAGACGAAGGTGGATATGCACCTAATTTAAAATCAAACGAAGCAGCATTAATGATTATGAAAGAAGCAGTTGAAGAATCAGGATATACACTAGGGAAAGATATTACTTTTGCTTTAGATTGTGCAGCTTCTGAGCTTTATGACAAAAATAAACAAAAATATACATTAGTCGGAGAAAGAAAAGAATTTACATCAAAAGAACTCACGCATTATTTAGAAGATTTAGTACAAAGATATCCCATTACTTCTATAGAAGATGGACAAGAAGAATCAGATTGGGATGGATTTCTTTATCAAACAAAAATATTAGGAAAAAAAGTTCAACTAGTTGGCGATGATTTGTTTGTAACCAATACATGCTTATTAAAAAAAGGAATAAAAAAGAAGATAGCAAATTCTATCTTAGTTAAATTAAATCAAATTGGAACATTAAGTGAAACATTAAAAACTATAAAAGTAGCAAAACAAGCTAACTATTCTGTGATTATATCACATCGGTCAGGAGAAACAGAAGATACTTTTATATCTGACTTATCAGTAGGAACTTCTGCTAATCAAATTAAAACTGGATCTATGTGTAGAACAGAAAGAACATCAAAATATAACCAACTAATAAGAATCGAAGAAAATTTAAAAAATAACAAAATCTATTCTATTACATAATACAATAAAATAAAAACAATTTCTAAAGAACAAATTGATCTCAACAAATAGCAGTGTTAGCGAATTTAAATTAAAATATAGTTAAATCTGCTATTTGTTTCATGATAACATGTATATGTTAACTGTTATATAGCAACCAAAACATAATATTTATTTTAAAGTTGACCGTTTTGGCAAATAATGCAAAGGATTTACTGCTTTTCCTTTATATCGAATCTCAAAATGAATTATTTTATTTAAATTCTTATTATTATTTTTAATAATAGCTATTTTTTGTCCTAACTTAATTTTTTTGTTCAACTTTATTAAAAATTTCTCAACATGCGCATAAGCAGTTAAATAGTCATTTTCGTGTTGTATAATAATTAGATTACCATATCCTTTAAAATCAGATCCACAGTATACAGCTTGTCCAGACGAAGCAGCTAAAATAAACGATGTTCTAAAAGAAAAAATATCTATTCCTTTATGACCGTTTTCAAAATTAGAAAATTTATGTATAATTTTTCCATTTAAAGGCCAACACCAATGCAATTTTTTATATTTTTTTTTAAAATATGTTTTTTAGAGTTCTTTTTTGAATGCAAAAAACTTTTTTTAGTGTTTTTTAATATATTTTCATTTGTCATTTTCTTACATGAAATAAAAAAATAATGATTGTTATTATTTTTATTGATAAAATTTGTATAACTAGAAAACGAACTTAAATGAGTTACATTATTAATAAAATGAGAATATTTAACTTTGTTTGGAAACAAAAATAAAAAAATACTATTATGTCTCATATAATTAGCATCATAATAGAACAAAAAAGAAAAACAACTTTTTAATTCTAATACAATTTTACTTTGAATAACATTAAAAAAAATAATATAATTAAAAAAACAAAAAAATAAAAATAAATTATATACCATAGAAAACATTTATATATCCAGATTTTTAAAAAAATAATTTTAAAAAATTAAAATATGTACTTTATAAAACTACTTAAAATCTTTTTTACTCTTGAGTTATAACATTTATAGAATTATCTAACAAAACAACAGACTCACATGCTATACCTTCTTTTCTTCCAATAAATCCTAATTTTTCAGTAGTGGTAAATTTAACATTTATACTATCTATAGAACATACAAGGTCTTCAGAAATATTACTTCTCATTTTATTTCTATAAATCGACATTTTTGGAAATTGTGCAATGACTGTTATATCTAGATTAGATATAGAATACCCTTTTTGTATAATTATATTCCATACTTTTCGTAACAAGATTCGACTATTAATATTTTTATATTTTTTATCAGAATCAGGAAACATTAAACCAATATCTCCCATAGAAGAAGCACCCATTAATGCATTAATAACAGAATGTACTATAATATCGCCATCAGAATGTGCAATCACACCATGTGCACAAGGAATAATTACTCCACCAATAATTAAAGGTTTTTCTCCTCCAAATGCATGAATATCAAAACCATGTCCAATTCTCATCAAGTTTTACCTGATAACACATTTTTTTCTAAATAAAAATTAAAAAGAGAAATATCTTCTGGATAAGTAATTTTGATATTACTACTACTTCCTCTTACTAACTTAGGATAATAACCGCAATATTCCATAGCTACCGCCTCATCAGTTATATTTAGTCCATCTTTGATTGCTTTTCTTAGACAAGCTAATAAAAGTTTAACAGGAAAGCATTGTGGAGTTAATGCGTTCCATAATTTATTTCGATTAATAGTAAAAAGCACATTAGAACTATCTAAACTATATTTAATAGTATTATGCATCGGAGACGCTAATATTCCACCAATTTTACTATTTTGTACTAAAAAAATGATTTTATTTAAATCACTGACACTTAAATATGGTCGAACAGAATCATGAACTATTACCCAATCTGCATCATTAATAGCTAATATCCCAGCTAATACAGAACAAGAACGAAATTTACCTCCAATGACAGAAACTACTTTCGGATGAGATGCAATGGATAATTTATTAAAAAAAGCATCGTTCTTATCTAAAACAATTATAATTTTCTTTATAGTAGAATTAACTAATAACAACTTTATACTGTGTTCTAAAATAGTACGACCTCTTACTTTTATATACTGTTTAGGTATGTTTAATAACATTCTACTGCCGATTCCAGCAGCGGGAATAACAGCAACTACTTTCGAACAATAAGAACTAATAGTATTCATAAAAAATTTATACACTATTTTCATAGTATAATGCAGTATCATTAATATAATTAATTATCAATTAGAATTCTATAAAAAATTTCATCTTTTTTTATCATACCTAAATTACTTCTTGCATATTCTTCTATTAATTCATTACTATTATTCCAATATTGTATTTCTGATAATAACTTCACATTTCGCTCTACAAGATAAAAAATCTCTAGTTTTTTTTGTAAAATTTGTTTATTTAATTTTATATATTCAAATAAACCATTTTTTCCTAAAAAAAAATTTATTTGCAACCAACATAACAATATTAGCAATGCTACTTTTATAACTATCATGTTAATGCTCTACAATTATTAATTACTAAAAATCTACAATGTCACTATATTAAATTATTATATAAAAATCATTACTACTATTAATGTTTACTTGATTAAATTTACTAACATTAAATAATATAGTTTCTCTTAAGTTTTTAAAAACCTAACAATAAAATTATAAAAAATTTCAAAACATTTATCAACACCATAAATTACTACATTCAATAACACATATAATAATTTTGTTACTACCAATTGTTAAATCAAAATTTACATTTTTAAAATATAAAACATATAACAAATTTTAAAAGTTATCTTTTTTAAAAGAAAGCATAATATTAAAAAAATATGAATATGAGATAGTTTAGTAGTATTATTTAATTCAATAAAAATATATTATTTACTAATTATCAAAAAAATATTATATCTATAAATGACTAAATTAATACGAAATAAATATATAAAATATCACACCCTATAACAACATATATTTCATAACATCTAATTCATCAAATTAAATGTAAAAAGTTAAATATTTATACTTGTAATAATTTTCTATCACACTTAATCTAAAATTAACATTTTTATTATATTATTACATAAAAGATTAATACTTAAACAGTGGTTTTTATAAAAATATTTTACTTTTATATCTTACTTAACTGTTTTTTAAGATCCATATACATTATACGTTTGTAATATAAAATATGACTGCATTCACGAATGTTTTATCATATGTTATTAATATATAACTAAATTAATATGTTCTTTTAAAAAAGCTATATAACTTTTTAAACTTATAAATTACACTGTTATTTTTTGATAAAGCTGTAATTTGAAATAAATGTAATCAAATCAATCCTATAATAATATACTAAAATATTGACATTTAATATGAAAGTTAAAATGTTATTTTATAATAAAAAATTATTAATAAAATATTACAAAAAACATAAAATAATATTCATACAAAAACTAAGTCTAAAAACTATTTAATTTTACTTGACAACTTCTTGAAACTTTTTATAAGCTATTGAAAGAACTAAAGACGGAAATCCTGATAATTAAGAAACAGCTAAACCATAACTTTTATAATTAGATCCATTTTTAAAGAATACATAAAAGAAATTTTATCATCATATTTTATTGCATCAAAATACACATCTTCACGTTTTTAAAATCATGTTATAATTTAGTTAATTCAAAAAATAATGAGTAGAAAATAATGTCATAGATTTAATATTCTTAATTAAGAAATACATACATGCCTAAACTAGAGACACCCCATTATAAACAGATGTTCCTCTTCCTATTTCGTCAATTAAAACCAAACTATTATTTGTTGCATATCGTAATATATAAAACAATTTCCATTATTTTCAACATAAAGGTTGATTTTCCATTTGATAAATTATCAGCAGAACTAATGCGAGTAAATATTTTGTCAAAGTTACCAATTTTTGCATAACTATCCGGAACAAAACTTTCTACCCATGCCATAATTACAATTCACGCAACTTGACACATATAAGTACTTTTCCTACCATATTCGGGCCAGTAATAACTGATATATTATTTTCTTTCGATAAACAAATAGAATTGGAAATAAATGGAGTCTTCAAAATAGTTTCAACTACAGGATGTCTACTATCGTGTAATGACATACTATACCGATTTACCATTATAGGACAAACATAATTTACCACACAAGCTCTCTCAAAGAACTATTTAATATGTCTAATTCAGATAACTCTATAACACTTTATTTTAATATATTCAAACAAGGAGAAATAAAATCAAATATTTTATCATATAAATATTTTTCAATTTCTAATACCTTTTCTATTTAAGATCGATGCGACATTAAAATATTTATCTGAAATTAATAATTCTTTAGGATCAGTTCTCTTTATTTCAGCATAAAATACTCATGCATAAAATATTCCGAAACATAAAAATTTCCTGAACATAAATTTAAAGTAGCATATCCGAACCTTCCATTTTTATGGAAAACAGATCCTATCAAAATATCTTTACTTTCTTCCAATAAACACTTATCTACTACTGTACCTAGGTAATAACTTTTATAATTCTTCGATCAATCAATCTTTTAGTTGTATTTTTTACACCTATTTGTTCACATATTGCTACTAACTCTCCTAAATTTATTATTTTTTCAAATAATTATTTAAAGAATTGACAGGAATACCAGCTATCGATACTTCTGATCCTAAAGAACATCTTCTCTTAGTAAGAGTAATATTTAAAATATCAGAAATACGTTTAGCATCGTAATAAAATAGTACATAAAATCCCCATCCTATAAAATAAAAACATTTCTGGATAATTTTATTTTATCAGTAAATATTGCTTTATCATAGGAGTATGATTAAAGATATTCTCTTCATGATCCATAAAATTTACTTGATTAAAAATAATTTAAATAATAAAGAACAACAATTACTTTACTACAACATTCGTTTATTAAAATTATGTCGTTGCATCTCAAAATGATATATAATTCATCTATATAATGATATTAATTGAAAATATATAATTTCTTAAATAGTATACATTTTATATATAACAATACAAAATAGAATAGTAAAAATAAATATATGAAAAAATTTTTAGTCATATTTATATGTATATTATTTGGATTTCAAAATTATGATGTAAAAATAACAATTTCAAAGAAATATAAAGCAATTAATGCAAAATTAGTACATGCACCGCCAATAATAGAATTTTTTTCTTTTTTATGTCCACATTGTTATTATTTAGAGAGAAATTACCATCTTGATGATCATATTAAAAATAGTATACCTAGTTTTATTAGAATTACGAAATATCATGTCAACTTATTAGAAGAAGAATTCAATAATTCATTAACTAAAATTTGGGAAATATCTAAAAGCTTAGGATTAGAGAAAAAAGTTATTATTCCAATTTTTGAAAAAGTACAAATAACAAAAACTATCACAAATTTTTTTACCTTAAAAAATGAATTTTTAAAATTAACTAAAATAGATGCAAAAGAGTTTGACTTTTTATGGAATAGTTTCGTTATTAAATCAATAATACATAATCAAAAAATAATACAAGATACTATACATTTAGATCATGTTCCTTATACATTAATAAATGGTAAATATACTATAAATAACGAAAATATAAACAATAAGTCAAAAAAAGATTTCATAAAAGAATACATACATATTTTGAAATTTTTACTTAATGAACACTAAAATAAAATACATATCATATTAAAAAATTTTACTATTTAATTTTACTAATATTTCATCAATATCAACGATACCATGATATATTTAAATAAATATGATTTAAACTCATCTTAACAACTTATGGTTTATAACAAAAAAAATATCGATTATTTATTAATAGATGGAACGTCACATCTTTATCGAGCATATTACTCTTTTTCTTCACTAAGTAATAAAAATGGGATACCATCTGGAGCAATATATGGAGTAATAAATACGCTTAAAAAATTAGTATTAGAATATCCCTATTCTCAAATAATTATAGCATTTGATTCTCCTAATAAAACTTTTAGACATACATTATTTCAATATTATAAAATAAATAGAAAAATGATGCCAAATAATTTAAAAGTACAAATTAAACCTCTATATAGAATAATAAAAACAATAGGATTTCCAATTATAATTATGCCTAATTTTGAAGCTGATGATATAATAGGAACGCTAGCACATGAAGCAAATAACAAAAACAAATTTACTTTAATTAGTACTAATGACAAAGACCTAGGTCAATTAGTTAATTCACATACTAGTATATTAGAAATGAAATCTAAAAAAATTTTAGGAGAAGAAGAAATAAAAAAAAAACATGGAGTAATACCAACATTAATTCCAGATTTATTTGGATTAATGGGGGATAAATCAGATAATATTCCAGGAGTTTCGAGAATAGGAGAAAAAACAGCGATTTGTTTATTAAAAAAGTTTGGATCGTTAAAAAATATTTACAACAATACTGATAAAATTTCACAATGTTCGTTTAGAGGGGCTAAAAATATAGCTAAAATATTAATAAAAAATAAAACACTGGCATTTCTTTCACAAAATCTTGCTACTATAAAAACCGATATTCTCATGCCTAAATCCATAAATGAACTAAAAACATCTCCAATATCTACGTACGAATTGTCATATCTATTTAAATATTACGACTTTCATAATTGGTTAAGATTATTAAATCAAGGAGAATGGTTAACAAATACAAGTATTCTAAAACTATATAATAAAACATAAATATATTTATCAATACAAAACGTAATTATTAAAAAAAAGATCAAATTAATCAGTTATATACTTAAAATTTTCTATTTTTTTAGGATTGTATTTTAGAACAAACATAAAATATTAATTTATGTACTATTAACTTTTAAATATCATAAAAGTATAAAGTTATTACTAAAATCTATCATCAATTAATTTGAAACACATCGTTTTGTTCTGAAGATACACTTATACAATGTAACATTTTCATGTTACACATTTACAACATACTAACTCATTATCACTTTAAAAATAATGAAATTAATAATAACTATATTTATAAAAACATGTTACAACATCATTAAAAAATTGAATAAATTAATATCATTTCAAAATGTATAAAGATAAAAAAATCTATGATTAAAATATAAAATATGTTTTAAAAAAATCAATATAAATTTTTTAAAAATTTTACGTGACATAAATATTAAAAGTATATACTACTATTAAACTATTATTAATTTTTTAAATAAATATAACGCACTTATAAATAATAAATAAACTAAAAATTAAAAAAATTTTCCATATCTAAAAAACACGTATAATATTTACAAAACGTTTTCAATTAACATTAAGAGTTAAATTAATTTTTCAAAGATACCATACTTATATATTTACTTTAAAACAAACACATGTACTGCTATCGCTTAAAAAATATCGATCGCTTTATTTAAACATTAATAATTAAAAGTACTATTTTAAAA
>NZ_CP033004.1:441411-454009 GCF_005080745.1 Buchnera aphidicola (Melaphis rhois)
ACAAAATATATCATATGATAATAACTAGAAAAATTTAAGTAAAACCAAAAATTATTCTTCAACTGTATCAAAATAAGTATTTGAAATAAAAATACTAACTTTAAAAATTAATGTTTTTATATATCCAATAATTCAATTGATGTTTTAAATCGATCAACCCTATCTTGTTAAAAGAGGAAAATAATTCTACTCTTATATTATTAGATAGCATTAACTCGTTATTACGTACAAAACATAATTGTTTTTGTTGCTTTAAATGTGATAGTTTATCCGCTTTATTCAATAATACTAATATTGGAATATTATATAGCTTCGCTAAATTAATTACTACTTTATCAAAATGTTTAATAGGATGCCTAATGTCCATTGACATAATTAATCCTATTAAACATTTTTGAACTTTTAAATATTTAAACACCATATTTTGAAAATTTAATTTAACATTTTTAGGAACTCTAGCATAACCGTAACCAGGTAAATCTATTAAACGAATTTTAGGAACAACCTCAAAAACATTAATTAATTGCGTTCTTCCTGGAGTTTTACTCACTTTAGCTAACTTTTTTTGATGAGTTAGAACATTAATTATAGTAGATTTTCCAGAATTAGAATAACCGATAATAGCAATTTCTAATCCATGTCTATATTTTTCTTTTTTTATATTAGCAATACTTTTTAAAAATATAGTATTGTGATAGTTTTGTATATACATAATCAAATCCTTAATACATTTAAAATATTATTTTTTAAAATATAATTACATAAAAATATTATATATTACAAATTCAAAATAATTTGATAATTCTGTGAATATAAATAAATAGTAAAATATATGTAATAACGATAAAAATGTATTTAAAAATATTCTATTTTGCGAATATATAGTAAATGCATTACTATTTTAAAATAAACATGTTAAAATTAAATTTTATAATATTAATGATACAAATTTAAAATCATATTTTCTTTCTATTTTTTGCGATATAAACAAAATGAATAAGAATTTGAGAAATATAGCCATTATTGCTCATGTTGATCATGGAAAAACTACTTTAATTGATAAACTATTACAACAATCAGGAATTTTAAAAAAACACAAAAAAGTATCCGAACGCATTATGGATTCTAATGACCTTGAGAAAGAACGAGGAATTACCATTTTAGCAAAAAACGCTGCAATTACATGGGGAAACCACCGTATTAATATAATCGACACTCCAGGACACTCCGACTTTGGAGGAGAAGTAGAACGTGTATTATCAATGGTAGACTCTGTACTATTAGTAGTAGATGCACTAGACGGACCAATGCCACAAACAAGATTTGTAACTCAAAAATCATTTAACTATGGAATAAAACCTATCGTAGTCATTAATAAAATTGATCGAAAATATGCAAGGCCAGATTGGGTAGTCAACCAAATCTTTGATTTATTTGTTAATCTTAATGCTACTGATGAACAACTTGATTTTCCCATTATATATACTTCTGCACTACTTGGTATATCAGGAACAGATTATAAAAATATGGGATCTGATATGTCATCACTATTTGACATGATAATAAATCATACCCCTTCTCCTAAAATTAATGAAAAAAATACATTACAAATGCAAATTTCTCAATTAGATTACGATAAATATTTGGGAGTAATTGGAATTGGACGAATTAATCAAGGTTCTATACAACCTAATCAAAATATTACTGTAGTGAATAATAATGGATTAAAATTTAATGGGAAAATAGTAAGAGTTTTAAATTATTTTGGGTTAGAAAAAATAGATACTAATATAGCAAAATCAGGAGATATAGTAGCCATAACAGGAATTGAAATACTTAATATTTCTGATACCATTTGTGATCCTAAAAACATCAACCCATTACCAACATTAAAAGTCGATGAACCAACAGTGGAAATGTTATTTTCTGTTAATACTTCCCCTTTTTCAGGAACAGAAGGAAAATACATTACATCTAGACAAATATTAAATCGATTAAAAAAAGAAAGAAAAAGCAATATTGCACTCAAAGTACACGAAACAAAAAACTCTAATACATTTTCAGTTTCTGGCCGAGGTGAATTACATTTATCAATATTAATTGAAACTATGAGAAGAGAAGGATTTGAATTAGAAGTATCTCGTCCAAAAGTAATTATTAAAAATGTTAATGGGATAAAACAAGAACCGTTTGAAATTGTCATACTAGACATTGAAAAAAAGCACCAAGGAACAATTATGCAATTAATAAGTGAACGTAAGGGGAAAATTACTGATATTATTCAAAATGACATGAATAATAGAACTAAAATTGATTGTATCCTTAGCAGCAATGCTTTAATCGGTTTTAGATCAGAATTTATAACTATTACTTCAGGATCGGGAATATTTTTTTCTTCTTTTAGTCATTATGGAAATATACAATCTAAAAACATTGGACAACGCAAAAATGGCGTTCTCATTTCTAATAAAACAGGATATGCAGTAGGATTCTCTTTATTTAATTTGCAAAATCGTGGAAAATTATTTATAGAACATGGAACAAAAATATATGAAGGCCAAATTATTGGAATTCATAATAGAATAAACGATTTAACTGTAAATTGTTTATCAGGAAAGAAATTAACCAATATGAGAGCATCAGGTTCTGATGAAGCAATCACATTAACTACACCATTAAAAGTTAATTTAGAATATGCAATTAGCTTCATTAACAACGACGAATTAGTAGAAATAACCCCTTTATCTATTAGATTAAGAAAAGAAAATCTAACAGAAAATAAAAGAAAAATAGCTACAAGAAATAAATAATGATTTAAAAGAAATGTGAGTATTTTAAAAAGTTAACGTAATAAAAAATTTATCATTTTATTTAAAATAATATAAAATATTATTAATTAATTATATAGTTTAAATAATACCAATATGAATAAAATACTAAGAATAATACATAAATTTTATATTGTTTTAGTTGGTATAAAAACGAACGGCTTTAACTTTTCACTTATTAATATAGTAAACGTTGAATAAGTGTATCATTTTTTCTAGTTTGATATCGTCTTGATAAATGTTCTACCTGAATAATTTTGTTTAAATTTGATACAGCTAATTTAAAGTCATCATTAATAATTAAATAATCGTATTCTACATAATGTTTCATTTCAGATACCGCTTGTGCCATTCTTTTTTGTATAACAAAGTCACTATCTTGTGATCTTTTACATAATCTCCTATACAACTCATTTTTAGACGGAGGTAATATAAAAATGCTTCTAGAGTTCGGTATTTTATCACGAACTTGTTTTGCTCCTTGCCAATCAATGTCTAAAAAAATATCTGTTCCTGTTGATAGATTTTTACATACTGATTGTTTAGACGTTCCATAATAATTATCAAATACCTGCGCATATTCTAAAAACTTTTTTTCTTTAATCATAGCTTCAAACTGACTAGTGGAAATAAAATAATAATGTTTTCCATTACATTCTCCAGGTCTAATCATGCGAGTAGTATGAGATATAGAAACTTGTATTTTGAATAATACATTAGTATTTAATATTTCTCGAATTAAACTAGATTTTCCCGTTCCGCTTGGAGCAGAGATTATAAATAGTATACCTTTTACCATAACATTTAACATTGAAATAAATCTATCTACATATTCATAAAATTAAAAATAAATATAAATAATTTTATATCGCTATACTAGCTTTAATAGAAGGATGATATCGATATCCAGATAAATTAAAATCTTGAAAACAATAATCAAATATTTCTTTCGGTTTTGTATTAATAATTAATGATGGAAGATTATAAGGATTTCGCAATAATTGTTCTTTTACTTGATCAACATGATTTTTATATATATGAACGTCACCACCCGTCCAAAAAAGATCACCAACTTTTAAACAACATTGCTGTGCTACTATATGAGTTAATAAAGCATAACTAGCAATATTAAATGGTAATCCTAAAAAAACATCACAAGAACGTTGATATATTTGACAACTGAGGATATTATTTATAATGTAAAATTGAAATAATACATGACATGGAAATAAAGCCATTTTGTCTAAATCACCAACGTTCCAACTAGAAACTAATATTCTTCTCGAATTAGGATTGCGTTTTATTTGATCTATTATATTTTTTATTTGATCAATTTCTCTTCCATCATTACTCATCCATCTTCGCCATTGATGCCCATATACAGGTCCAAGATCACCAAATTCATTTGCCCACGAGTTCCAAATAGAAACTTTATTATCATTTAAATATTTAATATTCGTATCACCTTTAAGAAACCATAAAAGTTCATGAACAATAGAAGTGAAATGACATTTTTTAGTAGTAACTAAAGGAAATCCTAATTTTAAATTAAATCTCATATGATGACTAAAAATAGATAAAGTTCCTATTCCAGTACGGTCGTTTTTATTCTTACCTATACTTAATATTTTCTTTAACAACAACAAGTAAATTTTCATATTAACCTATTACTTAAAATTTTTTAATTCTTCGGCATTGAATATAAATTACTAAAAAACCGCATATTACCATAGGAAATGATAATATTTGTCCCATAGTCAAACATTCTTTAAATAATCCTATTTGATAATCTGGTTCACGGAAACACTCAACTATAATACGAAAAATTCCGTATATAATTAAAAAAAAACCAGAAATAATCCCGTTAACTTTTACTTTTTTCGAAAGATAATATAATACTAAAAATAAAACTACACCTTCTAAAAAAAACTCATATATTTGAGATGGATGTCTCGGCAAAACACCAAACTTGTCTATTAATAATTTCAATTCCAAATTGTTTTTAGATGCTTCTAAATCTGCTATTTTAGAATTTGGGAATAAAACAGAAAAATAAAAATCTGGAGCAATTCGCCCCCATAGTTCTCCATTAATAAAGTTACCGATTCTTCCAGCTCCTAATCCAATAGGAATTAAAGGAGCTATTAGATCAGATATAATAAAAAAATTCTTATTTAACTTCTGTGAAAAATAAAAAATAACTATAATTACTCCCAATAATCCCCCATGAAAAGACATACCTCCTTCCCATATTTTAAATATATGCAGAATATTATTCAAAAAAAATAAAGGATTATAAAAAAATACATATCCTATTCTTCCACCAATAAGTAAACCAATAAAACTGAAATATATAATATCTTCTATTTCCTTTTTATTTAATCCTATTTTTTGTATACAAATCCTGCCTCTATATAGAACAAACATAAATCCTAAAATATACATTATTCCATACCAATTTATAGAAATATTAAATATAGAAAAAATTACAGGATTGAAATGAGGAAATAATATATAAGTATTATCCATTGATTTTATCATCTTACTTGAAAATATGTTTATTGTATTATCGAAAAAATAAATTTATAATATAAAATTAATCATACTATGTTAAACGTAGTATTCAATTCATAAACTATAGCAAAATTATTTATATTTAATGTAATAATAGCAAGAAATAACTAATATAAATATCTATAAATTAGACAAATACAATTTTTAATATTGATAATAACTCATCTATTATTATAAATAATCTATTAAAATAAAATATTAATTATTAATATTTTGTACTTTTTATACGCTTCGTTATACGCAATGCGTTTCTAATCTTAACAGTTCTTCCATAGTTTGACGTCGACGAATAACACGGAAATGTCCATCTTCAAATAAAATCTCTGGAATTAACGGACGACTATTATAATTAGATGACATAGAGGCTCCATATGCTCCAGTATCATGAAATACTAAATAATCACCAGGTTTAACTCTGGGTAGCATTCTAACTTCTATATCACCTTGGCTATTTTGAGTAAATATATCTCCTGATTCACACAACGGGCCACCTACTACAGTTTCTTTTGTATTCTCTTCGTTTAGCACTCGTCCATCACCAGAAATAACAGATATATGATGATAACTCCCATACATGACAGGCCTAATTAAATCATTAAATCCAGCATTAACAAGCACAAATAGTCTAGAACTAGTTTTTTTCACTGATCTTACTTCAGATACTAGTATTCCAGATTCTGCTACCAAAAATCTTCCAGGTTCTATTTCCAATTGAACTACATGATTTAAATGACTAGAAATTTTTTTTCTTGCCTCGTTCCACAATGTAAAATATTTTTTAATATCGAAAGAACGCTCATTTAATTTATAAGGAATTGTTAAACCACCTCCTGTTGATATCATTTGTATATCAAAATTAAAACATAATACTTGCTTAACCATTTCTTCACATGCACGTTCCAAATACGAATAATCCACCCCTGATCCAATATGCATGTGCAAACCAATTAATTTAAAATTATATTTTTTTATTAATGGTATCGTTAAACTGATATCCCAAATTCCATGTTTGCTATGTTCTCCACCTGTATTAGTTTTTTTATTATGTCCATGGCCAAACTTTGGATTAATACGCAACCAAATATGATGTCCTGGAGATACTTCACCAATCTGGTGTAACATGTCAATTGATCCTACATTAACTGGAATACGATATCGTTTGATTTTCTTTAACGTCAAAAAATCAATAACGTCTGCTGTAAATATAATTCCTTGATTAATGGAATTATATCCAGATATTAACCCTCGTTCAATTTCACCTAACGAAACAGCATCAATTTTTACTCCATTCTCACGAAACAAACGCAAAATATGAATATTAGAACAAGCTTTTTGAGCAAATCGAATTACATCAAACTGACGTAATTTTCTAATATTTTTTAAAATTATATTAGCATCATATATCCATAATGGAGAAGAATATTTTTTAACTAATTTTAATATATTATGTTGATTAAATATTGTATTTTGTTTTTTGTTTAAACAATTAAACATCATTATGATCTCAAAAGTAGTACATCAACGTCGTATCTATGAAAATTATTGTTAAAAACTAATAGTAGTATTAAAATAACTGAAAATAATAAATTTCAAAAAGTAAACCCGAAATATTAATTATAATATATAAAATATATGATAAATAGTAAAAAATATTACAAATATAATGTATGAATTAAAAATAATTTATCATAGAGAACCAATAGGCTTAAGAATAGGAAAAAAAATAACGTCACGAATGCTTTTTTGATTAGTTAAAATCATAATTAATCGGTCAATTCCTATGCCAAGTCCAGAAGTCGGGGGTAATCCATATTCAAGTGCAGTTATATAATCTTCATCATAAAAAGTCGAGTCATATCCTAATTTTAAATCTTGTTTTTTCATTTGATTCAAAAAACGATCCTTTTGATCTTCTGGATCATTTAATTCTGAAAATCCATTTGCTAATTCATAACCAGAAATAAATAATTCAAATCGATCAGCAATATTAATGTCAGAATTGTTTCTTTTAGATAAAGGCGAAATTTCTATAGGATAATCAGTAATAAAAGTAGGTTGAATTAATTTTTGTTCTACCGTTTTATCAAATATTTCTGATATTAATCTACCTATTCCCCAATGTTGTTCTACTTTTATTCCAAGATAGTTCACTATCTTCTTAACTTTTTCTAAATTATCTAAATCAGACAAAATAATGTTTGAATTAAAATTCAATATTGCTTGTTTCATAGTTAATTTACAAAAACTTTTTTCGAAGTTTAATTCATGGTGTCCATAATTAAATTTTAAATCACCCATGATTACTTGAACTATTCTTCTTAACAAATTTTCAGTAAATATCATCATATCTTTGTAATCTGAATAAGCCATATAAACTTCCATCATAGTAAACTCAGGGCTATGGCGTGTAGAGATCCCTTCATTTCTAAAATTTCTATTAATTTCAAAAATTCGATCAAATCCCCCAATAATTAATCTTTTTAAATATAATTCAGGAGAAATTCTTAAATATAAATTAAGATCCAAAGAATTATGATAAGTAATAAACGGACGAGCAGTAGCTCCTCCAGGAATATTTTGTATCATTGGAGTTTCTACTTCTATGAAATCATTTTCTAACATAAATTCTCGAATACTAATAAAAATATTTGATCGCGTTTTAAAAATAGAATGCAAATGTTTATTACTAATAAGATCTAAATATCTTTGTCTATATCTTATTTCTTTATTATATAATCCATGAAATTTATTTGGTAATGGTCTCAATGATTTAGTTAATAATTTCAATTCAGTACAAAAAATAGATAATTCTCCTGTCTTAGTTCTAAATAGACTACCACGAGCTCCTATAATATCACCTAAATCCAATTTTTTAACTATTTCTAAGTAAAAATTATCGGTAAAATTTTGTTCTGCAGTATATAATTGAATTTCTCCCTGACAATCCCTTAATATAAAAAAAGAACTTTTTCCCATAATACGTTTTTTTAAAATTCGACCAGCTACACTAACAAAAATTTTTATAGCATTTAATTGACTATTACTATGTGATTTGTATTTATTTTTAACATCTAAAGAACGATTACTAGGTTTAAAATCATTAGGAAAATTAAAACCATTGTTTTTTATATAGTGAAGTTTTTTCCGTCTTTGTTGTTCTTCATTATTAAATTTACTCATACTTCATTTACCTTTGATTTATTTTTTTAATAAAACTATATATTTCTTTAAAAACCACGTATCAAACTAGACTTAATAAACAAATCTAAATTTCCATCTAAAACAGATTGTACATCATTTATTTCTATTCCTGTTCTTAAATCTTTAATTTTAGAACTATCTAATATATATGAACGTATTTGATTTCCCCATCTTATATCTGACTTTTGATTGTTAAGAAGTTTTTTTTCATTTTTCTTTTTATTTACAGTCATTTCATATAACTTTGCTTTTATTTGCTTTAATGCTATATCTTTGTTTTTATGTTGAGAACGACTACTTTGAGATTGAGTTACTAATCCTGAAGGAATATGTGTAATTCGGACAGCTGATTCAGTTTTATTTATATGTTGACCTCCAGCTCCAGAAGCTCGATACACGTCAATCTTCAGATCACAAGAATTAATTTTAACTTGTATAGAATTGTCAATATCAGGATAAACAAAAGCAGAAGAAAAAGAAGTATGACGTTGATTATTAGAATTAAATGGACTTTTTCTTACTAAACGATGAATACCTGTTTCAGTTCGAAGCCATCCAAAAGCATACTTCCCTAATATTTTTATTGTAGCAGATTTTATTCCGACTATTTCTCCATATGTTATTTCAATAATTTCTGTTTTGAATCCTTTGAAATCAGCCCATTTTAAATACATTCGAAATAACATATTAGCCCAATCTTGAGCTTCTGTCCCTCCGGAACCAGATTGTATATCCAAATAACAATTTAAATAATCGTTTTTTTTTGAAAAAATAGAATGTAATTCTAATTTACTAATAACATTATCTAATTTATTTAATTCATCAACAATATCACATAATAAGTTTTGATTATTTTCTTTAATCGATAACGCTAAAATCTCTACTATTCCTTTTAAATCCATACTTATTCTATCTATAACAGAAATACAAGAAACTAATGTACTCTTTTCTCGATTTAAACTAGATACTAAACTTGGACTCTTCCATGTTTCAGGTAACTCTAGTTTATGATTAATTTTTAATAACTTATTATTTTTTTTATTATAGTCAAAGAAACTCCTTTAATCTATTTAACTTATCAAAACAAACTTGAATTCGACGCTGTATCAAATTAATTTCATTCATTATTCAATTATCTCTCAATTATATTTTTAAAATATTAAATGTTTTTTAAAACTAAAAATAAAACATAAATCTTATATAACAATATTATATATACTTATCCGATATATAAAATATTGCAAAATACGTTGAATTTAAAATAGTTTAATACTAGACTGATAAACAATTTAGATTAAAATTTTATATAATAACATACCTATTTCATTAATTTACTTATACATAGATAAATATAGATATATATCGATCTCAAAATTTAAAATAAATGCCTATCTTATTGATATAAATTAAGAAAAATTATGACAACATTACAGTATATAAGTAATTATCCATCATATTTCTTCAAAGAAGATATCATACTAATGGAACTAAACGATTGGATATTAACAACAATAACAGGCAGTGATAGCAAAAACTATTTGCAAAACAAAATAACTATCAATATAAATTCAATAAATAAAAATAATCATATGTTATGTGCTCATTGTAATATTAATGGAAAAGTATGGAGTAACTTACGTCTATTTCGACTTAACGAAACTAGTTATATGTACCTTCAAAGAAAAAGTATATCAAATAAGCAAATTCAAGAATTTAAAAAATATTCTATTTTCTCTAACATAACTATATGTAATAAAGCTGATCTATATTTACTAGGAATTATAGGAACATCAGTAAAAAAACGATTATCACAGTATTTTAAAAAATTACCAAATAAAAATTTACCTGTGTATTACCAAAATGAAATTATTTTATTATGGTTCAGTGATCCATTTGAAAGGTTTTTGTTAATTTCCGAAAAAAATAACATTATTTTAAAAAAAATATTGAAATTGACTAAAATAATACATGATAGTAATTTATGGTTAGCTCTAGATATTTCTTGTAAATATCCCATAATTGATAAAGAAATGAGTGGAAAATTTCTTCCACAATCTTTAAACTTAGAAAATCTTAACGGTTTAGACTTTAAAAAAGGATGTTATTATGGTCAAGAAATGGTTTCTAAAGCACAATTTAAAAAGTTAAATAAATATAACTTGTATTGGTTAATTGGAGAATCAAATCGAATTGTGCACATAGGAGAAAGAATAGAAATTGAAGATAATAAAGAATGGCGAAAAGTAGGGTACATTTTAGCTGTTTCTAGAATAAATGAAACAACAATATGGATTCAAGCAATATTAAGAAAAAATATTACAGTAAATAATATAATACGTATCGAAAACGATTTAAATAATAACTTGTATGTACAAACATAAAGTAACTTCTATTCAAAATGTTATATTCACATAAAATTCTATAATATATACAAATTACGAGCTTATAACATATTTAAATATACAATATATACTATAATTTATTAACTCAATATATTTACTCTTGTACAATAATATTATGACTAAAGATACTATATATATAAAAACATGGGGGTGTCAAATGAATGAATACGATTCATCTATGATTACCCAATTACTATTAAATAAATATCATTTTAAAAAAACTAATATTCCTGAATTAGCTAATATTCTAATCCTTAATACTTGTTCTATTCGCGAAAAAGCACAAGAAAAAGTTTTTCACCAACTAGGAAGATGGAGAAAATTAAAAGAAAAAAATCCTGCAATAATTATTGCAGTAGGAGGGTGTGTTGCTGTACAGGAAGGAGAAGAAATTTATAAACGAGCAAATTATGTTGATATTGTTTTTGGAACACAAACATTACACAAACTGCCAGAAATGATAAAACAAGTCAAAAATAAAAATAAACATATCATTGATATTACATTTCCTGTAATCGAGAAATTTGACTTTATTGAATATCCTAAATTCCCAGGAGTAACAGCTTACGTAACAATAATAGAAGGTTGTAATAAATTTTGTTCATTTTGTATTGTACCTTATACAAGAGGTCATGAAATTAGTCGACCGGTCGATGAACTATTATTAGAAATTTCTATACTAGCTGAAAGGGGAGTACGAGAAGTTAATTTATTAGGTCAAAACGTTAATGCGTATAAAGGAAAAACTTTTGACGGGAAAATCTGCCAATTCTCAGAATTATTAAGATTAGTGGCATTAATAGACGGAATTGATAGAATTAGATTTACAACTAGTAATCCTATTGAATTTACTGACGACATCATTGATGTGTATTCAGATACTAAAAAAGTAGTTAGTTTCCTTCATTTACCAGTACAAAGTGGATCTGATCGAATATTAAAAATGATGAAAAGAGCTCATAATGTTAAAGAATATAAAGACATTATTAAAAAAATAATTAAGGCTCGTCCGAATATTCAAATTAGTTCAGATTTCATTGTTGGATTTCCAGGAGAAACTCAAGAAGACTTTGAAAAAACATTACAACTAATTAAAGAAATTAATTTTGATGCTAGCTTTAGTTTTATTTATTCTTCACGTCCAGGTACACCAGCATCAGATTTATTAGACACCATATCTATAGAGGAAAAAAAGAAAAGACTTTATGTACTTCAAAATCTAATTAAACAAAATACAAAAATATGGAATGAAAAAATGCTGGGAAGTATACAAACAGTTCTCATAGAAGGACCATCACATAAGAATCCAATGGAATTATCAGGACGAACAGAAAATAATCGCATAGTAAACTTCGAGGGTAAACCTAATATGATAGGACATTTCATCAATTTAAAAATTACTAAAATAAACTCAAACTCTCTTAGAGGACATTATTCAAAAAAATTTAATAACTAATTTTAAAAATAACCTATTTTAAATAAATAATATATTAAATAAAATAAAATTCGATATAAAATCGTACATAATATTCTTATTAATACACATAAAAGAATTGATAAAATGTAAAAAATTTTTTATTATATTATTAATAA
>NZ_CP033004.1:454191-469005 GCF_005080745.1 Buchnera aphidicola (Melaphis rhois)
TCTGAAATAAAACTATTAAATTTTAAGTATAGAAATAAAAATAAAACTACAAATATTTTATCTTTTCCATCTACTACCAATAAATTAATAAAATCTTATTTTATTGGAGATTTAATCATTTGTAGTAGCGTTATTAAAAAAGAAGCACAAAAAAATTTTATAAAAATTGAATCACATTGGGCGCACATGGTAATACACGGAGTATTACATTTATTAGGATACAATCACGATAATTACTATAATACAAACAAAATGCAAAACCTAGAAATAAAAATAATGTCATTTTTAGGATATAATAATCCTTATATAGTATAATGATAATATCATAAGAGAAATATTTTAAAAAAATAATAAATTTTTAAATTATACTTAGAATAAATATATAAGAGATCTATACTAATACGTAATGAACGATGATCATTCGAAAAATAACAAAAAAAATTTTTTTTCCATTTTTCTAAACCAAATATTCCATGATGAACCAAAAAACAAAGAAGAATTATTAAAATTAATACAATATTCTAAAAAAAAACAATTAATAGATCAAGACACATACGATATGCTAAAAGGAGTAATAAATATTACTAAAAAAAGAATCCGAGATATAATGATCCCTCGTACGAAAATGATAAATCTAAAATTAACTTATTCATTTAAAAAATGTTTAAACATAATAATTAACTCAGCTCATTCACGATTTCCTGTCATGAATCATGATGAAAGCTATATCGAAGGATTCTTAATAGCTAAAGATTTTTTAAAATTTGTTAGATATAAACCAAATTCTTTTCATATAAAAAGTGTACTACGACCAGCTGTTGTTGTACCAGAAAGCAAACATGCAGACTGCATGTTAAAAGAATTTCGATTGCAAAAAAATCATATGGCAGTAGTAATAGATGAATTTGGAGCTGTGTCAGGATTGGTAACTATCGAAGATATATTAGAGTTAATTGTAGGTAATATCGATGACGAATACGACGAAGCAGAATCAAATATTCGACCATTAAACCAATATACTTTTATGATTAAATCTTTTACTCCTATAAAAGAATTTAATGATACTTTCAAAACTAATTTTAATAATAATGAAGTAGATACTATTGGAGGTTTAGTTATGAAAAAAATAGGCCATCTTCCAATTCAAGGAGAATTCGCAAATATTGAAGGATATAAATTTACAGTTCATACTGTTAATAATAGAAATATAGTACAACTGAAAGTTACTAGTCCGAAAATCACGTAGTTAATTCAACTTCCAACAAACAATAATATATTTTATGTAATTATTAATGGCTATTATTCCTATGTTTATCGTTAAAGCTTTATCATCTATTCTTGTAGGTAGTATAGGAATATTGTCTTTTTCTCCTCAAAATTATTGGCCATGTTCTATATTTTCCTTTATGGGATTACAAATTATTTCCAATGGATTATCTCACTACAAATCAGGAATTATCGGATTTCTATGGGGTGTAGGTTTTTTTGGTACGGGCATTTATTGGATTTATATTAGCATTCACTCTGTTAATATTTTATCATTTTCAAATAATGTTTTGTTAACTATTATTTTAATAGTATATCTTTCTAGTTATCCGGCATTATTCTGTATATGTTTAAATTATATATATAAAAATGTGTCATTAATTAAGTTCTTAATATTATCTCCATCATTGTGGCACGTTATTGAATATTTTAGAGAAAATATTCTCACTGGATTTCCATGGCTAGAACTTGGTTATAGCCAAATTGACGGACCTTTAAAAAGCATTGCTCCTATATTAGGAATAAAAGGAATTACTTTTATACTAATAATAATTGCTAATCTTTTTTCGCTATCAATTCTGTATAGAAAATATTCGTATTGTATTTACGCTTTTATTATATTAATGTTCTCTTACGCTCTATCTACAATATCATGGTATTCAGAAAATAACTTAAGAAATATTAATATTGCTCTAATACAAACTAATACTCCTGAAACGTTGAATTGGAATATTAAAAATACTTTTAATGTTTTAAATATTTATTCCAAATTAATAAAAAAAATCTCTAAAAAAAATACTATAATAATATTACCTGAATCTGCTATTCCTAACTCATTGTTAAATGAAAAAAATATATTAAATACTTTTAAGAATATTCTAAAAAGAAAAAATGCTTCTTTAGTCATTGGATATATAAAATCATATTATAACAAACATAAACAAATCTCTTTCTGCAATGCAATCGCAGTATTACAAAAAAATAAAAATAATATTTATAATTACCAGATAGAATACAAAAAACATCACTTAGTACCATTTAGTGAAAATATACCTTATAAAAAAATTAAAAAAATATTATCATATATTTTTAATTTTGCTATTTTGCCTTTTGAATCAGGACCATACATACAATCTCCTATAAAAATTAAAAATTTCTATTTTTCTGCATCAATTTGTTATGAAATCATTTTTGGTAAACAAATACTAGATAACTTTTATCCAAATGTAGATTTTTTATTATCTCTAGCTAACGACGTCTGGTTTAAGAACTCTTCTGAACCATGGCAACACTTTCAAATGGCTAGAATGAGGGCGTTAGAACTTGGTAGGCCATTAATACATAGTTCTAATAATGGAATAACTGCAATAATTAACGCTAATGGAACAATAAACACGATATTACCTCAGTTCAAAAAGTTAATATTAGAAAAAAACATAAAATCCACGTCAGGCGTTACTCCTTACGCAAAATTTGGACTCATTCCAATTTGGACAATCACAATAATATGTATAATTTATTCTATAAATAAATTAAAAATTATGACAAGTAAAAAAAATGAAAAAAGAATATATAGCTAAAAATATAGAACATGATGTTCAACTATTATGGGAAAAAAATAACACGTTCTCAGTTACTGAAGACAACAAAAAAGAAAAATATTACTGTCTTGCTATGTTTCCTTATCCTTCCGGAAAATTACATATGGGACATGTTAGAAACTATACCATTAGCGATGTTATGGCACGATATCAACGCATGATTGGAAAAAATGTACTGCATCCTATAGGATGGGATGCATTTGGGTTACCAGCAGAAATAGCGGCTATGCAAAACAATGTCAATCCTTCTGTATGGACTTATGAAAATATAAGATATATGAAAAAACAACTTAAAAAATTAGGATTTAGCTATGACTGGACTAGAGAAATTACCACTTGTAAACCTGAATTTTACAAGTGGGAACAATGGTTTTTTATAGAATTATATAAAAAAAAGCTAGTATATAAAAAAAAATCTTGGGTTAATTGGTGTACAACAGATAAAACAGTCTTAGCTAATGAGCAAGTTATTAATGGATTGTGTTGGCGTTGCAATACTAAAACTACTAAAAAAAATATTTCTCAATGGTTTATCAAAATTACTAATTATGCAGAAGAATTATTAGATGGATTAAATACGTTATCTGAATGGCCAAAAAAAGTTAAAAAAATGCAATCAAACTGGATTGGAAAATTATCAGGGATTGAAATAAATTTACAATTAACTGATTCAAAAGAAACTTTTGGTATTTTTATATCTAAACCTGAAACATTAATGAAAGCAACATATATTGCTATTTCACCTCTACATAAATTAGCTAAAAAAATATCTCATTATAATGAAGATGTACGAACTTTTTTAAAAAAACGATCATATCTTAATTTATATAATAGAAACTTTAACAACAATCAAGGAGTAGATACTAAAAAATCTGTTTTACACCCTCTAACTAAAGAAAAGCTACCTATATGGATTGCTAACTATGTACTATTAGAATGTCACTCCCAAGCAATATTAGGCATACCTGAACATAATCAAAAAGATCTAGATTTTGCTCAAACGTATAATTTAAAAATCAAACCTACTATACTAAAAAATAATAGAATGATATCAAAAATACAAAATGTAGACATGTCACAACCTGTAATATTATTTAACTCTGAAAAATATAGCAATTTAGATACTAAACATAGTCATCATGTTATAATGTCTGAACTAAAAAAAAATAAAATAGGCAAAAAAAAGATATATTATAGATTAAAAGATTGGGGCGTTTCAAGACAACGTTATTGGGGAGTTCCTATCCCCATGGCTACGTTAAAAAATAACAACATTATACCTATACCAAAAAAGTTTCTACCAATTATACTTCCTGAACACATCAACATCACAAAATACAATATAACCTCTCGCAACAAATCTAATCAAAAAAAGATAAATATTGATGGACAGTTAGCAATATGTGAATCTGATACGTTAGATACGTTTGTAGAATCATCATGGTATTACGCTAGATATACTTGTCCGACATTCAGAAACGGAATGATAGATAAATCTTCTTCGAATTATTGGTTACCTGTAGACTTATATATTGGTGGAATAGAACATGCTACTATGCACTTAATTTATTTTAGGTTCTTTCATAAATTATTAAGAGATTTTGGACTAGTTAAATCAGATGAACCAGTGAAAAAATTATTATGTCAAGGAATGGTATTATCCGATGCTTTTTATTATCTCGATGAAGATAATCGAAAGCATTGGATTAATGTTTCATCTAATAATTTTCAATACGATATTAATGGAAATATAAAAAAATCTTTTAAATATTGTGATAAAATAATATTTCATTCAGGGATGATGAAAATGTCTAAGTCTAAGAAAAATGGCATTGAACCAGAAAAAATGATTAATAAATACGGAGCAGATACAGTAAGACTATTTATTATGTTTGCGGCACCAGTAGAAGCATCATTAGAATGGACAGAATCTGGAGTAAAAGGAATGCATCGATTCTTAAAAAAAATATGGACATTTTGTTATAATCATGTTAAAAAATATAAACACTTAAATACAAAAACATGTTACAAAAATTTAACTTATAATCAAAAAATTTTGTATTCTTTTTTACATACAACCATTCGAAAAGTAGAACAAGATATCAGTAAAAAACAATCATTTAACACAGCTATTGCCGAAATAATGAAACTAGTTAACAAACTTTTTAATGCATCTTCAAAACAAGATTTCAATTTAGACTTAACTCAAAAATTTTTGTTATCTATTATAAAAATGTTATATCCTTTTACACCTCATTTCAGCCATGTTTTGCTAACATATTTGTTGCACGAAAAAGAAAACATTACAGAAATTTCTTGGCCAAAGTTTAATAAAAATTATACTATAAACAACTTCAATATAATACTAATTCAAATTAATGGCAAACTTCGTCATAAAATTTCTGTATCGAAAATATATTCTAAACAAGAGATATTAGAAATAATTTTAAAAGAACCAAAAGTATCTAGATATACTGATAATTCTAAAATACATGATGTGATATATATTCCTAACAAATTAATAAATTTAGTCATAAATTAAAGATAAGAAATAACATATCATTTTTGTAAATTATATATATATAAAAAACATAGAAAAAATAAAACACATATAGTTAATTTTATAATACTTAAAACGTTTAATTCTACAATTTACTATATTAACATAGTAAAAACACATATAATCGACAAAAAACTAAGTTAATACTCTTGTACAAATGTTAT
Source organism: Buchnera aphidicola (Melaphis rhois) (assembly GCF_005080745.1). Lineage (NCBI taxonomy): Bacteria > Pseudomonadati > Pseudomonadota > Gammaproteobacteria > Enterobacterales > Erwiniaceae > Buchnera > Buchnera aphidicola. The sequence continues at coordinate 459,783 of NZ_CP033004.1, forward strand.
CATACTAAAATGTTAAATAATGTTATGAAAATTATTTATTCAGAACAACTATTCCCTACTTTCTTTAATGGTTTAAGTCCATATTATATCCTTATCGGGGACGATACTTTTTTTGTTCAAGAAAGCAAAAAAATTATATTTTCTCTAGCTAAAAAAAACGGATTTTCTAAATTGTCAACAAAAATCATAGAGCACAATATTAGTATCAAGCATTTATCTTATTATTTCAAAATGAATGATTTATTTTCAAAAAAAAAATTATTATTTTAAACTTACCTAAACAAATTCTTACAAAAGAAATTCAAAAACAACTAGTTTATTTATCTAATTTTATAAATCCTGATATACTTTTAATTATTCACAAAAACGTAAAAGAAAATATATCAAATAATGTTTGGTTTAATATATTTCAATTAAAAGGTACAATTATATATTGTAACTCTCTTATAAAACAAAAAACAAATATCTGGATAAACAATAAAATATATGATTCAAAAATAAATATCCACAAAAATGCAAAAGAACTATTACTGAAATTATATTCAGGAAACATATTATTCTTATACAATACAATAAATATGTTAATGTTAATTTGGCCGAAACGCCTAATAACTATTGAAAAAATTAAACCGTTTATTAATAATTCAACTCTTTTTACACCAGAAGAGTGGATTGATTCAATGTTAATCGGTGATTTAAATAAATCTATAAAAATTCTAAATAACTTATTTATTCAAAACTATAACCAAATAGTATTGATACGAAGTTTACAGTATAATTTGATTACTATACTAATGATACAACGTAAAATTTTTCCTAATATTTACGATATCTTAAAGATGAGAAAAACTTCAAAAAGTAGATATCTAACACTAATATATTTTTCACGTTGCGAAAATATTGAAAAAATTAATAAATCCATTACATTATTAACAAAAATAGAAATTAATATTAAAAAAAAATACGAAACGTCTATATGGAACCAATTAAAAATTTTATCCTGCATAATTAGTAAAAAAAACTAGTATAAATTTTAATCTAATGAATAAAAAAATGACATCGTTATATGCAGTATTAGGCGGCACCTTTGATCCTATTCACTACGGGCACACTGCTACATCAGAAATACTAGCAGAAAAACTTAATTTAAAAAAAATTATTCTATTACCTACATATAATAGTTTATGCCACAATCAATCAATTATCTCAGTTCAACATAAAGTTAAAATGATAAAATTAGCAATAAAAAATAAACCATTATTTAAAATAAATTACTTAGAAATAAAAAAAAAATACCTTATACTATAGATACATTAAAAGAACTTAGAAAAAACATAGGCTATAAACGACCATTAGGATTTATTATTGGATTAGATAATTTAGTTACCCTAAATCAATGGCATAAATGGAAAGAGTTACTAATATATTGTCATTTAATAGTATTACCACGAACTCTACATAAAAAACATATAAAAAATAATATTTTAAAAGCTTGGGTTAAAAACAAAACGACCAGAAATTATCTTTTATTACATAGTAACTCTAACGGTTATATTTTTTTTTCTAATACACCCTATGTAAATATTTCTTCTACAAAAATTCGACTCTTGTTAAAAAATAATTTTTCTTGCCCAAATCTGTTGCCTATCTCTGTAATCCATTATATAAAAAAATATAATTTGTATATTTAATATTTATATCAAACAACTTATTGAAAATAAAATATTACTATAATATGAAAATTAAAACGTATTCACATCATTCATTATTAGATTTAAGAAATTTGAATTGTCCTGAACCTATTATGCTGTTAAGAAAAAAAGTAAGAGAAATACATACTGGGCAAACATTATTAATATTAGCAGACGATCCATCTACTATCAGAGATATTCCAAATTTTTGCAGATTCATGAATCATATGCTACTAACATATACCATTAATAAACTACCTTACCAATATCTAATTAAAAAAGGAATTATATCTGAACATAATTCTACAACCCAATCAGATTAATTAAAAAAAATCATAAAATATGTTTAAATATATTTAAAATTTTTTTAATACATATAAATAACATTTTTAAAACTAAAAACTAACAATTATTAATTTATATTTAATAATTGTTAGAATAATATTAATAACGCTAACATTATATAAACAATGAACTTCAAAAAGTATTCGATAATTATAATTTAATGAGTATTTTTAACATGCGTCGTAACGGTTCTGAAGCCCCCCATAACAATTGATCTCCGACAGTAAATGCAGATATATATTTTTTCCCAATATTTAATTTTCTTATCCTTCCTACGGGAGTTAATAACGTTCCAGTTACTGCAGCAGGAGTTAAATTATTAATAGTAAAATCAATCTCATTAGGAATTACTCGTGTCCAACGATTGTGATGAGATATAATACTTTCAATATCAAACATAGAAATATCTTTTTTTAACTTAATTACAAACGACTGACTATGACATCTCAAAGATCCAACTCGAACACATAATCCATCTATTACAATATTTTTCTTAGATGACAATATTTTATTTGTTTCAGCTTGAATTTTCCATTCTTCTCTACTTTGTCCATTTTTAACTTTAACATCAATCCAAGGTATCAAACTACCTGCTAATGGGACACAAAAATAATTAGTAGGAAAAGAATCAGCCGAACTGATTCTACTGACTTTTTTCTCTATATCTAAAATAGATTTAGATGGATTATTTATATCATTAGAAATCCCGTTACAAATTGAGCTCATTTGAGTTAATAATTCAATCATATGTAATGCACCACTTCCAGATGCTGCTTGATAAGTGGAAACAGTCATCCAATCAATTAAATCATGAGAAAACAGTCCTCCTAATGACATTAACATTAAACTAACAGTACAATTTCCACCTATAAAAGTTTTAATGCCATTATCTATAGACCTATTAATTACTGACAAATTTACTGGATCTAATACAATTACCGCTTCACTTGTCATTCTTAAACAAGATGCAGCATCAATCCAAAATCCTTTCCAACCACTATGTCTCAATTTATAATATATATCATTAGTATAATCACTTCCTTGACACGTAATAATGATATCTAATACTTTTAATGCATCAATATCATAAGCATCTTTTAAACTGCCATAATAATTTCCATTAACAATTGGACCTTTTTGATCAACTTGAGATGTAGAAAAAAAAACTGGATCAAAATGATAAAAATCATTTTCTTCTTCCATTCTCTGCATTAAAACTGATCCAACCATCCCTCTCCATCCTACTAAACCTACAAGCTTTTTCATTATTTATTTTACCAAGTGATGTAAAATTGAAAATAGAAAATTCTAATAATATTAAACATATGTAATTTAAAATAAGTAACTAAAAAAAATATTTTGAATAGGTATACATTTAACTGAACATAACAAAATAATTACAAGTAACTTTACTAATTTTAAAAATTTTAAAATATTAAAAAGTTAAATATATAATTTTATCTTGAGCTAATTACCTTATAATTTCATTATAAATAATTTACTTATTTTGTAATATATGTTTAATATATACAAATATATATTAATATATATTATATCTTGCATATTTTAATTATTTTAAAAATTAAATTCTGTTTTTTAAAAATTATTCGATAACATTTATAACACAATATTATTATAAATATAATTCTCATATTTTTTTAAATTTATTAAAATATTTTAATAAGAGTGAATTATGAACGAAATGATTTCTTCAACTATTTTATTAATTTTGATTATGGATCCATTGGGAAATCTTCCTATATTCATGTCTATATTAAAAAATTTAAAACCAAATCGTCGTCGTATTGTTTTATTACGAGAAATGATAGTGGCATTATTAATAATGTTGTTATTTTTATTCGCAGGCGAAAATATTCTTGTATTTCTAAATTTGAAAACCGAAACAGTTTCTATATCCGGTGGAATAATTTTATTTTTAATAGCAATCAAAATGATTTTTCCTTCTTATAAATATGAAAAAAATACGAAGAAAACCAGAGAAGAACCTTTTTTAGTCCCCTTAGCGATTCCGTTAGTAGCAGGACCATCACTATTAGCTACATTGATATTATTATCACATGAATATCTGAATAAAATAGTGTATTTAACTGGATCTCTTTTAATAGCTTGGACTTGTACAGTAATAATTTTATTATCATCCAACATGTTTTTGAGACTATTTGGTTCTAAAGGAGTAGATGCACTAGAACGATTGATGGGTTTAATTTTAATTATGCTATCCACTCAAATGTTTTTAGATGGCGTAAAATCTTGGTTTCAAACTTAAATAACAATATACACAAAACCATTATAAAAATATTCATGTACTTTTAATACATCTTATAATAACGTCATTACTACCTATAAAATTAAATATATAAAACATTCTATAATCGAATAACATTCATATAATTGAATATTCGTAATATCAAGTAAAAACAAAATATATGTTCAATTCATTTTGTTATTTACATTTGAAATATCAAAATATATATTTATGATTAATGTAATTAACTTTGAACAAAACCATATCAATTCTAAAAAATTTTTAAAACTAATTTAATCTTTTAGAATTTTATTTCTTTACATATTTTTAATGGTAAAAACATGCCAATAATAAAAATAACAGATCTAAACCTTTCAAATAAAAGAGTACTTATACGATCAGATTTAAACGTACCAATACAAAATAAAAAAATCATATCTTATGCTCGAATTAACGCATCGCTTCCAACTATTAAACTAGCATTAAAAAATAATGCAAAAGTTATTGTTGCTTCACATTTAGGTAGACCAAAAGAAGGTTTTTATGATTCAGAATTGTCATTATTTCCTATCTTTAAATATTTTCAAGAAATATTTAAAAAGTATAAAGTATACTTTTGCAAAAATTATTTAAATGGTATAGAGACTAAATCAGGTGAATTAACTATATTAGAAAACGTACGATTTAATAAAGGAGAAAAAAACAATAATAAACATTTATCTAAAACATATGCCAACTTATGTGATATATTTGTTATGGACGCATTTGGTTCACTACATAGAAATGAATCATCTACTTACGGTCTATCAAAATATTCAAAAATCGCCTGTTCTGGACTACTTTTAGAATCAGAACTTACAGCGTTAAAAAAAATTATAAAAAAACCAATTCGACCTATGATTACAATCGTTGGGGGTGCAAAAGTATCTACTAAATTCAATTTATTAAAATCACTAGCAAAAATATCGGATACTTTGATAGTAGGGGGAGGTATTGCTAATACTTTTATAGCTATTGATAATAATGTTGGAAAATCTCTATACGAACCCAATTTTATTCATCAAGCTAAATTACTACGTGATAACTATAATATTTTTATACCAATAGATTCTAAAGTAAGTACTACTTTTAACGAAAATAGTATAGGAATTACTAAAAAAGTTTCTGATATTGATATGAATGAAGAAATCATGGATTTTGGAGAAAATACTATAACAAAAATGTTACCAATATTACAACAGGCAAAAACTATTCTTTGGAATGGACCCATCGGGGTATTTGAATTTAAAAATTTTCGAAAAGGGACAACGGCTTTAGCACAAACTATTGCAAATAGTAATGCTTTTTCTGTAGCTGGAGGGGGGGATACTTTATCTGTAATAGAAATATTAAATATAACAAGCAAAATTTCTTATATATCTACAGGTGGAGGTTCCTTTCTAAAATTTTTAGAACAAGAAGAATTTCCTATAATAAAGTTATTAGAACGTTTTATTTAATAATACAATAGCTTTATATATATTAAAATTTTAAATGAGAAATTAACGATGTGTAATATTTCAAAATTTATACAGCCAGGTGTAGTAAACGGAAATGACGCACTAAAAATATTTAAAATAGCTAAAGAAAATCTTTTTGCAATACCTTCAATAAACTGCATAGGACATGATTCCATAAATATTGTTCTAGAAACAGCAAGAAAAGTTAATAGCCCAGTTGCAATACAATTTTCTTATGGAGGTTCAATTTTTATTGCGGGAAAAGGATTAAAAAAAAATAAAATACATCAACAAGCAGCATTAGGAGCTATATCAGGTGCTCAACACGTACATTTAATGGCAAAACATTATGAAATTCCTGTAATTTTGCATACTGATCACTGCAATAAAAATATGCTACCTTGGATAGACGAACTAATAAAAGAAGGAAAACGATACTTCAGAATTAATGATACACCTCTTTTTACTTCACATATGATAGATCTATCACATGAACCACTAGAATTCAATTTAAACATTTGCTCAAAATATTTAAAAAAAATTAAAAATATTAATATGATGTTAGAAATAGAACTAGGATGTACTGGAGGAGAAGAAGACGGAATTGACAATACGGATATAGATAATTCATTTTTATATACTAAACCAGTCGATGTTAATTTAGCATATGAACGATTATCTCCAATAAGTCCATGTTTTACTATTGCAGCATCTTTTGGAAATATACACGGAGTATATCGATCAGGAAATGTTCACTTAAAACCTATCATTTTAAAAAATTCACAAAAATATGTTAGAGAAAAACATAATTTATCCTTTAATCCATTAAATTTTGTTTTTCATGGGGGATCTGGATCTTCGTTAGAAGATATTCAACAATCTATACAATATGGTGTAGTAAAAATGAATGTTGATACTGATGTCCAGTGGGCAGCTTGGAAAGGAATATTAGAATTTTATAAAAAAAACAAAACTTATTTACAAAACCAACTAGGTAATCCGTTAGGATCAGACAAACCTAACAAAAAATATTATGATCCAAGAACTTGGATTCGCGCTTCTCAAAAATCAGTAGCACATTACTTACAATACATATTTAAAGTATTAAATTCTTATAATACTTTGTAAAACAACTATCACTATCATATACATTTTTAAAAAGTTAGAGGAGAACAAATATTATTCTCCCTAATTTTCTATATAAAATAACATGAATTGTTACGTTTTTCATCATTAATGTTAATTACATAATACTTTAAAGAACATAAAAAATATGAAAAAATTAAACGTGGTTAACGATATTAATCATGCAGGAAATTGGTTAATCCGAAACCAAGAAATCTTATTAAGTTATTTTATTAATCTCGTATCTGCAACTATGATACTAATAGTAGGTTTTTTTATAGCCAGAATCAGTTCAAATATTATTAATAGAGTATTAATTACTAGAAATATAGATACTACTGTTTCTGGGTTTTTAGCTGCACTAGTGAGATACATATTTATTACATTTGCATTAATAGCTTCATTAGGATGTATTGGAGTTCAAACTACTTCTGTAATTGCCATATTAGGTGCAGCTGGAATGGCTATTGGATTAGCTTTACAAGGTTCTTTATCTAATTTTGCAGCAGGAGTTTTATTAGTAATATTAAGACCACTACGTACTGGAGAATATGTAAATTTAGAAAATATATCAGGAACAGTGTTGAGTATTCATATATTTTATACTACTCTTCGAACCTTAGACGGTAAAATTGTTGTCATACCGAATGGTAAAATTATATCAGGTAATATAATCAATTATTCTAGAGAAAAAATAAGAAGAAATGAATTTATTATTAGTGTTTCGTATGATTCTGATATTGATTTAGTGATTAAAGTATTAAAAAATGTTGTAGAAAACGAAGATAGAGTGTTAAAAGACAAAGATATTATTGTTGGATTAAGTGAACTAGCACCATCTTCATTAAATTTTATCGTACGCTGCTGGAGTAGCACTGATGAATTAAATATAGTATATTGGGATCTAATGGCACAATTTAAAAAGGCTTTAGATTTAAATAATATTGAGATTCCTTATCCTCAACTTAAAATACATGGCTACAGAAAAATAACAAAATAAAACAATTATCAATACTAATTTAATGAAAAACTATGCTTATACTATATAAATCTTACAACTTAAACTTACTCGTAGAGAAAGCATGTTCTATTTTTATCACTAATCCACTATCTGATCCATTAGAAAACGAAATATTTATTACTCCTAATAAACAAACAGATCATTGGATAAAAATTTTTATAACTAAAAAATATTCTATAATTTCTAATATTAAATTTCTTCGATTGAACAAATTTTTTTGGAAAATATTTCAACGTATTAACACTAATTGCTATTCTAACATAGAATTTGAAAAATATTACTTGACATGGAAAATAATGAATATCAAAGATATTAAAAATTTAACTAATGTTATCAGCAAAAACAAATTAAAATCGGAGGAACTATTTGAAATAGCATCTTTTTTATCAAAATGCTTTGAAAAATATTTATTATACCGTCCAGATTGGATTCAAACATGGGAAAATAATCCAAAATATCATAAGAATACTGATCCATTAGTAAAAAGTTATGAACTATTATGGGCTACTATTATAAGCAATATGAAAAATAAAAATCAAATAACATGGAATTACTCAAATCTACTTTTCCTTCTACAAGATGTAATAACACACAAAAAATTAAATATAAACCAATTTCCTTCTAGAATTTTTATTTTTGGAAATGTTTTTTTAACACCATATAATATAATTATGTTAAATAGTATTAGTAAATTATGTTCAATACATTTTTTTTACGTTACTCCTTATCAAAACGAAGAACAAATGTTGTTAAATCAAATTAAACTTAAAAAACATAAATTAACTATGATTAAAAAAAATATATCATATTTTTTTAATGAAACAGAAAAATACAAACAACTTTTAGACAATACTATAAATAAAAAAAACAACATTAATGATACTTTACTATGGAATAAATATAGATACGAACAATATCTATTATTAAGTTTAATAAATAAAAAAGAAATAAATATATTTAATATAAAAAAACCAATTTGCTTGCTTCAAAAAATACAAAGAAACATAATCAAAACTAATTTTTATAAAATATGGAATAACAATAAAAAAAAAATTATGATAAAAATAAAGAAATAATATGTGTAAATGATCACTCTATTTCTATACATGTATGTAACACAATAAAAAGAGAAATTGAAATATTATATGACAATTTATTAAATATACTTAACGATAATCATGATATTTCGTTTCATGATATTTTAGTAATCAGTACAAATATAAATTTATACACTCCATTTATTAATTCCATATTCAATTCTATAAATTCTAAACAC
>NZ_CP033004.1:469094-506882 GCF_005080745.1 Buchnera aphidicola (Melaphis rhois)
ATTTTATATTAGAAAAATTTAACATAAAAGAAGAAGAAGTTATCACATTATTTAAAATAATAAGAACATCTCAAATTACATTCGAAAATGATATAACTAAAATAAAATGCAAAATACTAAGTAAAAACGAAGAACATATTTTCAATCATGGACAAAGGAGAATATTTCTTGGACAGGCAATAAACGATTTCAATCATTCAATATGGAATGAAATTGTTCCTAATAGTGATTTTACCGAAAAAAATTATAAAATATTTTGTAAATTAACAACACTAATACTATTATTAAATCAATGGAAAAAAAAATTATCTACTTCAAAATCATTAACATCTTGGAAACGAACGTTCGAAAAACTACTGAAAAACTTTTTTATAGATAACGATATAAACAAAAAAGAAATAATATCTATTAAAGAAAGTTTTAATAAAATCATTAATCCTGGTATTAAAGAAGGCTACAAAAAAAAAATTCCCGTAAAAATATTAAAACACGAATTACTTAAAAATGTTTCTAAAGAAAATAGTAAATATAATTTGTTTTGTGGAAAAATTATATTTTGTAATGATTTTATATTAAGAAATATACCATTTAAAGTGATTTATATACTAGGAATGAATGAAAAATTTGTCATTCAAAAAAAATTTAATGAAAAATTTGATTTAATATATAAAAATCCTAGAATATGCGACCCATACATAGATAATAAATGTAAATATTTATTTTTAGAAACTCTGTTATCCGCACAAAAAATATTAATTATAAGTTATCATACAACATCTAAAAAAAATAATTCAAACGTTAATGCATCTTACATTGTCGATCAACTTTTTTTATATATCTCAAAAAAATTTTATATTTTTAAAAAACATTATAATAAGAACAAAAAAAATGATACGAAAATGTTATTTTCTCATCTATATTATTTTCATACAAATGAACCCTATAATATTAAGAATTTTATTTTAGGATATAAATATCAAAGTTTTAATAAAACATGGCTAAATATTTCTCAAATAAAAAACACGCATAAAAACCATTTCTTTAAAAATCTTCGAAAAATTGAATATAATAATATTAACATTTCTGAATTAATTACTTTTTGGAAAAATCCTATTAAATATTTTTTTAAAAAAAGACTTCATATTACGTTAAATACTATTAATACTATTAATTTATATCAAGAAAATTTTGGAATTACTAAACTTAATAATTATATAATCAGTAGTAATATGATTGATTATTTATTAATGCGAAAAAATACTAATCAATTATTTCTATACTATCAATATAAAGGTATTATACCACGTGGAAATTTAGGAAAAATATATTGGAAGAACAAATTATCTATAATAAAAAGTTTATATAATAATATTCGTTTAGTGAAAACAAAACTCAAAAAAAAAGAATTCTACATAAATATTAATAAATATACTTTATATGGATCATTAAATAACATAAATACAACAGGATTATTGCGATGGAAACCTGCAATTATACAAAACAAAGACATGATTTCCCTATGGTTAGAACATTTAGTATATTGTTCTATATATCAAAATGGAAATAGTATAATACTTGGATTAAATAACAAATGCTTAACTTTTGAACAACTAAACACAGAACAAGCAAAATATTTATTAAACCAATATATAATGGGATATATAGAAGGAATGAATATTCCTATATTACTTACTAACTCAGGAATAAACTGGTTAAATTCTATATACGATAAAAACAACAAAACAATCTCTAATGAAAAAAAACGAATATACGAATCAAATAAAAAAATGATAACAACATGGATAGGTAATAACTGGCAACAAGGAGAAAAAGATGACTTATATTTAAACAAAATAATTACTACTTTAGATGAAAATAACATATCTAACATGTGTAATATAGCTAAAAAATGGATACTACCTATATTAAAACATATTAAGTAAAATAGTTAAAAAACATTAATTATAAATGATAATCAATCAATTAACATGCAATAAAATTTATGACAAATAAAATATTAATATCTACATTAGACATAATTGATTTACCTCTATCAGGAAAGATGTTGATTGAGGCATCAGCAGGAACAGGAAAAACATTTTCTTTAATTATTATATATTTAAGATTAATATTAGGAATTGGTAAAATAGATAAAATTCAACGACCATTTTTAGTACAAGAAATTTTAGTAGTGACATTTACAGAACACTCAAAAGAAGAACTAAAAAAAAGAATAAAAAAATATATTAATTATTTCAAAGAAGTATGTATAAACAAAAAAAGTAACGATACTACACTACAATATTTATTTAATAAAATTAAAAATGTAGACAAAGCTATTAATTTATTAATACAAGCGGAACAATCAATAAGTGAACTAGCAATATATACTATACACGGATTTTGTTATCAAACATTAACAGTTAATACATTTAGCTCTAATATATATTTTCAAAAAAAAATAATTACTAATAAGTATAATTTATATTTAAAATCTAGTAATATATTTTGGAATCAATATTTTTATAATTTATCAGATAATATCTCTAACATCATTATAAAATATTTTCAGAGTCCAGGTTCTATATTAAATAATATTTTACCTATTTTGTCATACGACGATAATATAAAAAAAATATCCAAACGAAAAAAATTAAATATAATTCTGTTATATAATAAATTAATTAAAAAAATAAAAAATATAAAAAGTCAGTGGTTAAATTATCACAAAGAAATAGTCGTATTAATTAATCAATCTAATGTAAATAAACGAAGTTATACTAAATCTAATTTATCAAGGTGGATTAATATTATAACGATGTGGTCTTCTAAAAGTACGAAAGATTTCGACGTTCCTAAAGAATTAAAATATTTTCAGCAAAACTATTTAATTTCAAAAACTCCTATTGGACAAATTCCTAAAAGTATTATATTCGAAATTATTGAAGAATTCCTAAAAATAAAATTTTCATTAAAAACCCCATTCCTTATAGAAGCTATAATACAAATAAAAAAGATATTCAACAAAGAAAAAAAAAACAAGAAATATTTGAATTTGACGATTTAATTCAATCTCTCTATAAAATTTTAAATAAAAAAAATGAAAATATCTCAAAGATTATTAAGCAAAAGTATCCAATATTACTTATTGACGAATTTCAAGATACTAATCGTCATCAATATAAAATATTTGAAAAAATTTACAAATCCCAAGAAGATACATGCATTTTAATGAGTGACCCAAAACAAGCTATTTACAGCTTTAGAGGGGCTGATATCTCATATTACTTAAAAGTTAAAAAAAGAATAAAAAAACATTATCAGCTTAATATTAACTGGCGATCTTCTAAAGAAATGGTAGAAAGCATAAATTTATTATTTTTAAGAATAAAAAATGTTTTTCTTCTACCAAATATTGATTTTATTCCAACAAAATCAAGTTATCAAGAAAAACAAATAGAGTTTAAAATAAATGGAATACTTCAACCAGCAATACGTTTTTTGTTTAATGATAAACCAATAATAAATAAAAATGAATACGAAAATTGGATTTCTAAAGCTTGTGTAAACTACATTTCATTTTGGATTAATGAAGGAAAAAAAGAAAATGCTATTATTATAAAAAATAACAAAGCCAAATTCATATCTGCAAAAGATATTTGTATATTAGTAAACAACAAAAGAGAATCATCTATTATAAAAGAAGCACTACACGCATCCAATATCCCCACGACATTTCTATCTCAAAAAACAAGTGTATTTCATAGCATTGAAGCATTAGAACTATTATGGATTTTTCAAGCTATTTTAAATCCAAAAAACGAATTCATATTAAAACGTGCTTTATCAACTTCAATTATATCTAATAATAGTTATGATATCGATATTCTTACAAATAAATATTCAACATGGTCTAACGTAATCAATGAATTCTCTGAATATCTAATGATTTGGGAAAATATTGGTATTGAAAATGTTATTTATAAAATAATAAAAAATTACAAAATAAGTGAAAATAATCATGTCCCTAATATTACCAATATACTTCATATTGGAGAACTACTAGAGAAACAATTTAATAAAACTAAAAAAAAATATATCTTAATATTTTGGTTAGAAAAAAAAATAGAAAAAAAACAAGATATTCCCGATACAGATTATATAAGATCAAGGAACAACAAGAATTGTATAAAAATTACTACTATTCATAAATCAAAAGGATTAGAATATCCAATAACATGCATTCCTTTTTCTATAACTCCTTATAATTTTTGCTCAGATATAGACAGTACTAACAATACTATGTCAAATATTACAACGAGAAAAAAAATACTATCAGAAAACATGCGTCTTTTGTATGTAGCATTAACTAGAGCAATTGTTCACTGTTGTATTGGGATTGCATCTATACAAAACGATAAAATACTAAAAAAAAATAATTATTCTAATATTTATAACAACGCTCTAAAGTATGTAATTCAATTAGGAACAGAGTGCAATTCTAAACAATTAAATATAATACTTAAAAAAATAAGCTATAATCAAAATATAGAAGTAAATTCTATAATACCACACTTTAGTACTATCAGTACAAACTATACTGAAAATAAAATAAATGCAAATACTAAAAAATTAACTAGAATACTAGAATATAACTATGACATAACTAGCTATTCTAAATTAAAAAAAAACTATGGCTTATTAACATTTCCAAAAAAAAGTCATATTACATGTGTACACAAAAATATAAAAATCAATTCTAAGGAAAAAAACAAAAATGTAACACCACATTCTCTTCCAAAAGGAAATATTTTTGGTATATTTATACATAAAATTTTAAAAAATATTAACTTTCATGAAATAATAAATCAAAACTGGATATCTAATCAACTCGAAAAAAATAACTTTAATAAAACCTGGGATGTAGTACTAAAGAACTGGATTAACACAATTCTAAATACACCATTGAATCATTCCAATCTCGTATTGTCACAACTACATCCAAAAAATTATATAAAAGAACTAGAATTTTTTTTACCCATAAAAAATAAAATAACAGATATGAGATTAAATAAAATTGTTAATATGTTTAATCCAATCCTAAATACAACAAAAAAAATATGTTTCGATCCTATAAAAGGAATACTAGTAGGATCAATAGATTTAATTTTTAGATGGAAAAAAAAATATTATTTAGTTGACTATAAATCTAATTGGCTAGGTCATTCAATATCTGACTATAGTAAAAAATCGATACATCATGCAATCACTACAAACTTTTATGATCTACAATATCAATTGTATAGTGTAGCTTTACATAGATACTTAAGCCAACGTATTAAAAATTACACTTTAAATAAATATTTCGGAGGAATTTATATTCTTTTTTTAAGAGCTATGGATAATACTAACTCACAACAGGGTTTATTCTTTACATTACCTGAATCAAAAATCATAAAAGATCTAAATGACCTTTTTAAATAAAAGTTTAAAATGAATGAAAATTATATATTTATTAAAACAGGCTATTCAAAAAAATATAATAACTCCATTAGACCTATATTTTTCCATTGCTATACATGAAAAAAATAATGTATCATCACAAACACTATTATTATCTGTTTGTGTTCATTATTTTATTCGAATAGGTCATACCTGCCTACCTATTACAACATTGAAAAATCAAAAAGTATTTAACACAACAAAAAATAAAATATTAATTAACGCAATCTGGAAAGAAGCAAAATTATTAAAAAAATTAAGACTAGCAACATTAAACAATAAAATAATCAGCAATGGGTTTTATCCAACACCCTTAGTTTTTTACAAAGAAAAAATATATTTTCATAAAACATGGATAGCAGAAAAAAAGGTTTTTAATTTTATATCACAATCAAATAACTATAATACGACAAAGCTTCACCATAATAAAAAGAAAATAATGTCTTTATTACATCAAAAAACTGAAAATTTACAAAAAATTGCAATAATATTGTCAATAATTAATAAAATAACGTTTATAATAGGAGGCCCAGGAACTGGAAAAACTACGATAGTTGCTAAGATACTGATAGCTATTACTATAATGTCTAATAAGAAATTAAATATTCAATTAACAGCACCAACAGGAAAAGCTGCAAATAATTTAACCGAAAGCGTAAGAAAATCTATATCGCAATTATCACCTTTATACAAAAAAAATATATCAATCAGTTCTGCAATTACTTTACATCGTCTTTTAAAAATCAGTTCAGAATATAATTCATATTCCGAAAAAATACATCACTCTTTAAATATAGATGTATTGATTATAGACGAATCATCTATGATTGATCTTTTTACTATGGAAAAATTAATCGATAATATACCAAAAACGACTAAAATTATATTTTTAGGTGATCACTATCAGCTACCATCAATAAACTGCGGACATATTTTAAAAGATATATTTAGTTATTACCAAGAAGGATATAGTGAATGTATTATAAAAAAAATTAATCTCTTCAATGTTTTCGATATTAATAAAGTTAAAAACTATAAATTTTCTAATATAAATAATAAGATATGTATCTTAAAAAAAAATTATCGTTTTAAAACTCAATCAAATATTGCTAAAATATCTACTGAAATTCAAAAAAACAAATTAAATAATCTCAAAAAACTATTTCAAAATATCTATAAAGACATTAAGTTTTTTCCTTTAAATACTGTCAAAGATTATGAAGAAATGATTTTAAATTTAACTTTAAATTATACAGATTATTGGAACAGCTTGAAACAAAATGCAAATCCTAAAGATATCATATCTATTTTTAACAATTGTAGATTAATGTGCATTTTAAAAAATAGCTGCTTTGGAGTAAAAAGACTAAATTTAGAATTAGAAAATGAAATGAAAAGAAGAGGATTAATTAAATATATTACAGTTAATAAAAAAAATGTATATTTCGGGCAACCTATACTGATTTTAAAAAATGATTATTCTATTAAATTATATAATGGAGATATTGGCATTATTATGTATGACGATAAAAAAGTTTTAAAAGCATGTTTTTATATTCAAAATAAAAATAAAATTAAATTTATACCCATTAATTTACTACCAAAATTTCAAACCAGTTGGGCAATTACAGTTCATAAATCTCAAGGATCAGAATTTTTACACGCAATTTTAGTATTACCTAATATTTATTCATGCGTTTTAACTAAAGAATTAATTTATACAGCAGTTACTAGAGCAAAACAAAAACTAACTATATATAGTAGCAAAAAAATATTTATTAAATCAATAAAAAATGAGACTAAGCGATATAGCGGGTTATCTATAAATGAGCGTATTTATTAATTAGTATAATTAATACCCAAACTAATACAGTTATATATTTTTCTGAATAATAAAAAATATTTAAAAAAAACTGTTAATAACAATTATTTAAACTACATACGTTTGGTTGCGGGAGCCGGATTTGAACCGACGACCTTCGGGTTATGAGCCCGACGAGCTACCAAACTGCTCCACCCCGCGATTTATCTTGATATTATACTCATTTTATATAAAAGATACAATCTTTTTTTAATAAAATATAACTTTAAAACGAAAAAATGAAAAAAAAAATTAGAATAATAACGATACTACTATTAACACTAATAAATTTATATGCATCTAAAAATATCCACAGTAAAATTATCTACAATACACAAACTCAAAGTAATTATGATAATATATGGAAAAAAGATCTTAACGCGTCTATTAAACAAGAAATTAATAATAGAAAGGAATTCCTTATACAAATAAAAAAAATAAAAAAATTTTCCCCTTCTTTATACAAAAGTAATATGCGTCTATACCAATCAATTAACAATTGGTTAAAATTAAATAGTAAAATTAAACAATTAAAATCGTTTGAAATACAGTTATATAAATTAAAAAACTTAAATAATTACGGAAATATAAAAATTACAAGTTACTACACACCAATTATTAATGCTAGAAAAACACCAAATGAGACATTTAAATATCCAATTTATAGTATACCTCATCTTTCAAAAAAATATAAACGTTTACCAAATAGAAGAGATATCTATCATGGTATACTAAAAAAAAAACATATTTTAGCATATAGTAACTCTCTCATCGATAATTTTATTATGGACGTTCAAGGAAGTGGAATTATTAATTATGGACTAAATAAACCTTTGATGCTGTTTAAATACACGGGGGAAAATAACTGGCCTTATACTAGTATTGGAAATATTTTAATTAGAAATGGATCTATTAAAAAAGAAAACATGTCTATTAAATCAATTAGAGACTGGAGCAAGAAACATGTACAATCGGAAGTAAAACATGTATTAGAACAAAATAATTCATTCGTATTTTTTAAACCAATGAAATATAAATCAATTTGTGGTGCTAGTGCTGTCCCATTAATTCCAAAAACCTCTATAGCATCAGATCGAAGAGTAATTAAACCAGGTGATATTATACTCGCAGAAATACCTATATTAAATGAATTTGGAAAATTTACTTATACATATGAAACTAAACTTTTAATATCGTTAGATGTAGGAGGAGCAATTAAAGGACAAAAAATAGATATCTATCAAGGAATAGGGGAAAAAGCTGGTATTATAGCTGGATTTTATAATCACTATGGACGTGTATGGATTTTAAAACATAAATAAAAATCAAAAATTAAATACATAAAAATATTACAAATTGTACATAAATATAACATGAAAATTATAAAAGAAACTACTTTAACAAAAAAAGCAAAAATTGCTATAATCATTAGCAGATTTAATCACTTTATTAATCAAAATCTATTGAATGGAGCACTCGACGTTCTTCAAAGAATTGGACAAGTAAAAAAGAGGAATATAACTGTAATATATGTTCCTGGAACATTTGAAATACCTATAATCGCTGATATATTAGCGAGCAAAAAACAACACGATGCTATTGTTGTATTAGGGACAATCATTAAAGGAGGAACTAAACACTTTTCTATTTTATCCAAAGAAGTAAGTAAAAAAATTTCTAATATTAGTACTAAATATAGAATTCCTATTGCTTTTGGCATTATCATCGCAAATGACATTAAACAAGCTATCGAAAGATCGGGAACTAAGATGGGCAACAAAGGATCAGAATCAGCATTGGTAGTATTAGAAATGATAAATATTATTAATAAGATAATAAAATAAGTGAATACACGATCTTTAATAACTAAAATAATTTTGTATTTTAAGTCTATAATACATATATTGTAAATGTAGTAAAAATGTTCAATGCAATTAATATAGTCAATTAAAAACTTGATTAAATACAATTTTTATAATTATTAACTAATTAAATATACTAAATAATATAAATTTTACTAATACAGTATATAATAAGACTAAAATAAATTCTGATGTTTTCAAATAAACACTATACAAAATACAATTTTGCTAAATAAAGTCAAAAGTTCAGAAATCAATATACAAACATTATTAATATGTTATACATTAAAACTAATCATTAAAAAAATAAATATAATAAGTACTAATTATATTAAGATATATAAAGTATTAGATATAACTTTTAAATATTAGTAAAACTTATCATAAGTTTTAAAAAGGTTGTTGAATACATTTTATGATACTAAAACAATATATAAATTTTAAATTACTACCATTAATAAAATCAGAAAACATTTTATTATACTAAATATATAATTTTATCAAATATATCATATTTACTTTAAAACGTTATGCATTTGCATAAACAGAACAATTATTTTTATAATAATAATTAATATTATTAAATTAAAAAATGTTATATATTTAAATATAAAGATAATCTTTCAACGACGAAACTATTATGTAAGATATTTATGCAATATACTATTAAAAAAGATATCTTTTATATGAAAAAAGCAATAAAAATAGCAAAAAAAGGAATATTGACTACATCACCTAATCCAAACGTTGGATGCATAATAGTCAAAAATAATACTATAATTGGAACAGGATGGCATAAAAAATCTGGAAATTATCATGCAGAAATATATGCTTTAAAAGAAGCAGGAAAACATGCGAGAGGAGCTACAGCATATATTACTTTAGAACCATGCAGCCATTTTGGTAAAACACCTCCTTGCTGTATTCAATTAATAAAATCAGGAATTTCTAGAGTAGTAATATCAATAATAGATCCCAATCCTAAAGTATCCGGAAATGGAATAAGATGGCTAAAAAAAGAAGGAATTATAGTGATAGTAGGGATACTTTCTAACGAATCTAAAAATATAAACCAAGGGTTTTTCCAGAGAATGAAAACTGGCATTCCTTGGGTAAAATTAAAATTAGCAAGTTCAATTGACGGAAGAACTGCATTAAAGAACGGATTAAGTAAATGGATAACCTCATATAAATCACGACAAGACGTACAAATGTATAGAATACAATCTGATGCTATTATTAGTAGTAGTAGTTCTATCATCACTGATGACGCACTATTAACCGTAAGGTACAAACAAATAAAAAAATTTAATAATCTACATATAAATAATAAAAGCAAAATAAAACAACCACTTCGAGTTATTATTGATAGTAAAAACCGCGTTCAACCATCACATAAATGCATACAAGAACCAGGAAAAATATTGCTAATAAGATTAAAACATGATAATAATACTTGGCCTAAACATGTTGAACAAGTAATATTAAATAATACAACATCACAAATTAATTTAATTGAACTCTTAAAATTATTAGGAACACGTCAAATTAATACAGTATGGGTAGAGTCAGGAGCATCTCTATCTGGAGCTTTTTTGAAATTAAACATCATAAACGAATTAATTATTTATATAGCTCCCAAAGTACTAGGTCATTGTGCTAAACCATTATTTGTATTAGAAAACTATAAGGCACTATCTGTAGTTCCTAAATTTAGCTTTAAAAAAATTGTTAAAATCGGACAAGATATAAAATTAATACTTATTAAAAAACTGAAAAGGAAGTAATATTTTACTTATGAAACCTAAATCGAGAAGAAAAGCGAGAGAATATGCAGTACAAGCATTATATTCGTGGCAATTATCTAATAATAATATTTACGAAATAGAAAACCAATTTTATGAAAGAAATGACATGAAAGATATTGATCTTACTTATTTTCATGAACTAATAATAGAAATAACAAATAACAAACAACACTTAGATTCATTAATGATACCCTATTTATCTAGAACTATTAACGAATTAGGTCAAATTGAAAAGGCTATTCTTAGAATTTCTTTTTATGAATTAGAAAAAAGAAATGATATTCCTTATAAAGTAACAATAAACGAAGGAATTGAATTAGCAAAATTATTTGGAGCTAAAGAAAGTTATAAATTTATAAACGGGGTTTTGGACAAAGCTGTAGAAAATATGAAAAGTAGAATAAGCTAAAATAATTTATTAATAAAAAATTTTTATTTGTTCAACCACAGCAAAATTTTTTCTAAAATTCCATTTGCATCTAATTTGCATTCGCTACGAATTTCGGTCTGTGTTCCTTGAGGAATAAATGTATCTGGAATTCCAATATTTAGAACAGGAATACTAATTTTTTCATTCATTAAAAATTCATTAATACTGCTACCAGCACCTCCTGAAATCATACCTTCTTCAAGAGTAACAAAAAAATTATGACATTTAGTCAAATTTAAAATTAGATTGACATCTAATGGTTTTACAAAACGCATATCTACTAAAGTAAAATCTAACTTTATTGCAACTTGTTCTGCAAAAATATACAATGGACCAAAATTCAAAATAGCAGTATTTTTTCCTAATCTTGTTAAAATACCTTTTCCAATTGGAATGGATCTCATTGATTGTAATGTAGTTCCAATCCCAATTCCCCTCGGATATCTCACAGCACTTGGACCTTTTCTATAATGATATCCAGTATAAAGCATTTGCAAACATTCATTTTCATTACTAGGAGTCATTATTATAATATTGGGAATACACCTTAGATAAGTTAAATCAAATAATCCTTGATGAGTTTCACCATCTTGACCAATTATTCCTGCTCTATCAATTGCAAATAAAACTGGAAGTTTTTGAAGTGCCACATCATGTATAACTTGATCATAAGCTCGTTGCAAAAAAGTAGAATAAATAGAAAGAACAGGTCTATATCCACTTATTGCTAATCCAGCAGAAAAAGTTACAGCATGCTGTTCTGCTATAGCTACATCAAAATATTGGTCAGGGAAATTCTTAGAAAAGTTAACCATACCTGACCCCTCTGTCATAGCGGGTGTAATGCCTATTAACTTTTTATCTATCTTGGCCGTAATACATAACCAATATCCGAAAATTTCAGAATAAGTAGGAACATCTTGTATTTTTTTATACATTTTACCTGTAATAATATTAAATTTAGGAACAGAGTGCCATTTTGTAGGATTTAATTCAGCAGGTACATACCCTTTACCTTTTTTAGTTATTATATGTAATAGATTAGTATATTTTTGAGTATTTAATCTACTGATGACATCAATTAACAAAAATACATCATGTCCATCTACAGGTCCAAAATATCTAAACCCTAAACTATCAAAAAAAGTATTAGACGATTTTATATCCTCTAAATACTTTTTTTGATATATTTCATCGTTATTTAAAAAGTCAGAACTTATACCAAATCCATTTTTTGATTTATATCTTGTTATCACATCATGATTTAATACGATTTTAGAAAAAAGATTATTTAAAGCACCAACGTTCTTAGAAATAGACATACTATTATGATTTAATATTACTAATAAATTAATGTTACTATTTCCAGCATGATTAATTGCTTCAAACGCCATACCAGCGGTAATAGCACCATCTCCAATCACACAAATAGTTCGTCTACCTTTTTTTTCTTTCTTTGAAGCAATAGCCATTCCTACTCCTGAACTAATTGAAGTTGAAGCATGACCTACGCCAAAAACGTCGTACTTACTTTCTTCTCTACAAGGAAAAGAACGTATTCCATTTCTTTTACGAATATTTATAATATTATCTCTCCTACCGGTTAAAATTTTGTGAGGATACGTCTGGTGACCAACATCCCATATTAAATTATCAAATGGAGTATTAAGA
The DNA here is from genome assembly GCF_005080745.1 of Buchnera aphidicola (Melaphis rhois). Taxonomy (NCBI): domain Bacteria; kingdom Pseudomonadati; phylum Pseudomonadota; class Gammaproteobacteria; order Enterobacterales; family Erwiniaceae; genus Buchnera; species Buchnera aphidicola. Next base: position 482,229 of record NZ_CP033004.1, read on the forward strand.
ACATAATGAAGCGCTACCGTTATCTCTACTACTCCTAAACTAGAAGACAAATGCCCACTAGACTTACTAATAGTTTCTAGCAAATATTGACGTAATTCGTTACACAACTGAGGCAATTTATACAAAGGTAATAGTTTTAATTTCTGTACAGAATTAGCTAAATATAATGTTGGATACTTTATATAATTAAAACTCATTATAGACCCATTATAAAATTTATTTTACACGTGTAATAATATAATATGCTAATTTTTCTAATAATCGTATATCTATAGACTCATTAGATAAATTTTTTAAATATGCTAGTGAATTTTTGTATAGTATCTTTAATTTTCTTTGAGATTCTTGTAAACCGAACATCAATGGAAACGTATGAGTTTTCGAACAATTACTATAATGAACAGAGGTGTTTTTACAATTTTTATCATCTATAAAATCTAAAATATCATCTTGAATTTGAAAGGCGAGACTAATGTTTTTAACATATTGCTCTAATGAAAAAAGAAATTTCTTTTTAAATATTTTACTAGATATTACAACTAATCGTACTGAAGAATTAATTAAAGATCCAGTTTTATACAAATACATTTGTTCTAACTCGAATGGTTTAACACTAGTATTTTTCAATGACAAATCAAAAAATTGACCCGCACACATACCATGCACACCAGCAGAACTAGACAATTCTAAAATAATTTTTATTTTTCTTGCATTAGATATTTTAAATTTATCCAACCGAGACAAAATATTAAAAGCTAAACACTGCAATGAATTTCCAGCTAATATAGCGGTAGATTCACCAAACTTTATATGACAAGAATCCTGTCCTCTTCGCAATATATCATTATCTAATGATGGTAAATCATCATGAATTAAAGAGTATGCATGCATAAATTCGATAGATGAAGCTAAAACATCTACCACATTAAGATTAACCTGAAACATTTTTCCTATAATATACATCAATACAGGACGTATTCTTTTTCCGCCTAATAATACTCCATATTTCATAGCATCCACAAGTAATGTATCTTGAAAAGGTAATGTTTCCAATAACGCAAACATAAAATTATTAATACGATTTTGCTTTATACTAAAAAACTTCAACAAATCCATTTTAAATACCTATATGAAAATATAAAAATAATTGCTTATAATAATTCTTATTAACTGTAATAATATTTATATGTAATTACAAATATTATTATTTGATCAAACATCAGATAAATAAACTATATTAGTTAAACTATATACAATAAAACATTAAACACACATCAAATTTATTAAACAATAAAATATATAATAAAAAACCAATACAATTTAAAATACGCTATGTAAAACTATTTTAGTACAACAATAATATACTTATAATTATAGCAAACTTATTTATTTTAAAATAAATATAAACAAATTTTTTATAAATAACTATTTTACTATATTTGATAAAAAATAATTGATACTTCATTTAAGTTTTATTAAAAATAAATATAATAAGGTTACACTTAGAAATATCGAATATTAATTAAAAGCCATAAAAAAGATACAACTAATTCAAATAAAAATAAACCATCACTATTATAATGATTTAAAATAATACCTCCTAATATACCTCCTATAGAAGAGCCGAAAAATTGACTAATAGAATATATAGCCATAGCAGTACCTTTATATTTTAAAGGAGCATGTCTACTGACTGAAATAGGAAGAACCATTTCCAAAAAGCTAAAAACCATAAAAAATATTTGTAATCCAATAATCAGAAAAAAATAATTATTTTTAAAAAATAAAAAAATAATATTAGATACTACCAGAAAAAATATAGATAACGAAATTTCCAATTTAATATATTTATTTTTTAAATATTTACTTATTGAAAAAACAATAAAAAAAGAAAACATGATAGTAGTTAAATATATAATCCAAGAAAAATTAACAAAAATTTTAGATACATTCGATTGAACAGGTATTATAATAAAATGTAATGTTAATAATACATGAAGAAAAAAAATACTTAGATTAAATTGAAATAAAGTATAATTTTTAAATACATTCAAAACCTTTTTGAACTCATGCTTTACAAAAAATATATTATAACTAAAAAGTGGAAGTGGTATAACATACCACACTACTATAATACATATTATAGACAGCAACATACTAACTAAAAATAAAAAATGAAAACCAAACATACGAACTATAATAGGACTAAATACAATAGAAAACATAAAGCTTATTCCGAAACTAATACCTAATAAACCCATTGCTTTTGTTTTATTTCTCTCAGATATTATATCAGATAGTAATGCCATACACACTGATGATATTGCCCCGGATCCTTGTAAACTACGACCTAACATCATTCCCCAAATAGAATTACTCCTAAAACATATAAAACTACCTACAAAAAAAAACAATAAACCTAAAATAATGACGAATTTCCTTCCAATTTTATCAGATAACCACCCATAAGGAATTTGGAATATAGCTTGAAATAAACCATATACTCCAATTGCAACACCAATTAAAAACGAAGTGCTATCTTTTAAAAAAATACCATAAACGCTAAAAACAGGTAAAACGATAAACATTCCTAATACACGTAAAGCAAATACAATACATAATGCTATAATAATTCTTAATTCTATTAACGAAATATTGAACTTATTCATTATATGTTAAAATTTTTATTGTAATAATAATTATATTTAATATAATAAATTAACCATTATAGATATGATATCCTTATATTTAATAATCATAAGAAAATATATTCTCATATATAAAATATAAAAATGAAAAATAATAATGCAAAAGAAAATATATCTTGGAACGAAAATATAGCACTAAACATTGCAAAAAAAGAATTAATTAATATTACTAAAGACCATTGGGAAGTGATATATGCGATAAGAAATTTTTATTTTAAATTTAATTTAACACCATCTATGAGAGTATTAATAAAAATATTAGAAAAAAAAACATTAAAAACAATAACAAGTTGTTATTTGTTTACCTTGTTCCCATATGGACCAATTCAGCAAGGGTGTAAAATAGCAGGGGTTCCAACACCATCTAGTTGTATCTAAAATAATTAATTTTGAATGAATACACCTATTATTAATCAATAAAATCAATTGATATCATGATATTCATTATAAACATAATTAAAATAGAACAATAAAAAACATTTTTTGACCAAATAATATGTTCCTTATCGTTCTTATATTTTTTTATTGAAAGATAAAACCAAATTAGAGACAAAATTAATAAACTATAAAAAAATTTATATCCAGTACAATTTATTATTGTTAATGAACAAGTACACATCAAAAATAATAGTATAAATATATTAACGTGATATCGAACAGTTAAAAAGGGTTTAACTGCAGGAAACACAGGTATTTTAGCATTTTTATAGTCTTGTAAGTTTTTCACAAAAATAGAATAAGAATGTGGTATTTGCCATATAAAAAAAATTATGAATAAATTAACCATACATAAGTTTATATGATTAACTACAGAACAATAACCTAGAATAGGAGGAATTGCTCCAGATAAACTACCAATTATTGTTGAATGCCTTGATTTCATTTTTAGATATAAACTATAGAATACGATGTATATTATTAATGCACACGAAGCTAATAATACACATAATAAATTAAAAAACCACCCATACAAAAATAATCCAAATATTCCTAAAAAAACTGAAATATATATTGATAAATTATAAAAACAAGAATTAATAACTAAAATTCTATTTTTAGTTCTATTCATGCGTTGATCTATCTTATAGTCAATAACATTATTTAATATACAAGCAGAACTAACAACTAATGATATACTTATTAAATTTAAAAACAATAAATAATAATTAACGTTCCCTTTCGAAGCTAATAAAAAGCCACCTAGAGAAGATATCGAATTCCCGAAAACTATCCTTGGTTTTAACAGACCAAATAAAAGCATTATCATATCATTAAACTACTTATATGATAGTTTAAATGTTTCATTACCCAATACGAACCTAATAATATAATTGTAATAATTAGAAAAGAAAAAATCATAGAAATTAAATTCCATTTATGTTTATTAGAAAAGTTTAAATGAAAAAAAATCTTAATATGAACTACCACTTGAACAAGTAAACATAATACTACTAAAAAATAAGTCATTTCTTTAGAAAACAACTTTTTTATGACTATTAAAAATGGAAATAAAGTTAATATAATCAATATTATAAAACTTAAAAAATAAAGAAAATACCTATTTTTAAAAAATAAAATATTTTTTAAATAACACAAATTCATCCTATTACTCCAATTAGATAAACTTCAGAAAATACAAAAATCCATATTATGTCTAAAAAATGCCAAAACAAACTTAAACAACAGAATTTTGTATATACTTCGCGTGTAATGCCAAATCTTCTTATCTGTTTAATCATGACTAAAATCCATATGAGTGCTGAAAAAACATGTATACCGTGTACAGAAAGTAATGTAAAAAAAGCGGATAAAAAACCACTACAAGAAGGACTATATCCTTTTTGTATAAAACTATATAATTCAAATATCTCTAATATTAAAAATATCGAACCTAATAAAAACGTTATAATTAGCCAAAATATAAATTTAATCTTGTTACATTGCTTTATTTCTAGAAAAATAAAACTATAAGAAAAAGAACTAAATAATAACAATAGACTTTCTAAAATAACTACAGGAAAATTAAAAATATCTGGTCCAGATGGACCATTAGCGACATTATCTTTCATAACCATATATACAGAAAATAACGTAGCAAAAACGATACAATCACTCATTAAATATAACCAAAACCCAAATAATTTGTTGGACCATGAAATTTCTAAACTAAACGTATCTATGTTTGTTGTTTTATCAACTAAATTACTTGTCATTATTTCAATCCTAACCTTTTAAGATCACTAATATATTCATTTTCAATTTTTTTAATTTTCTTTTTAGATATCAAATATCCGTTATCAACAATAAAACTATCTGAAATTAATAAATACACAATTGTCATAAATGATAAAATACTTAACCAAAAAATATACCAAATTAAAGAGAAACTAAAGATAACAGAAAAAAAACTAATAAAAAAACCTAAACTGGTTTTATTCGGCATATGAATATCAGAATATATTATGGAATGTTCTATATTATTTCGTTCTCTTTTTTCTTTTAATTTCCAAAAATGATCACGAGAATGAACATTAGGTATAATAGCAAAGTTATATAATGGAGGAGGAGATGCAGTAGACCATTCTAACGTCCTACCATCCCAAGGATCACCTGTAACATCTCGGTTAATATCACGATCTCGAATGGATACTAACAACTGAATAACTTGACATAAAATACCTATCGCAATTAAAAAAGTTCCAAAAGAAGCTAATACCAACATAAAATGAAAATTAGGATCGATATTTTGACTAAGTCGACGAGTCATTCCCATAAGTCCTAAGATATATAAAGGCATAAAAGCACAAAAAAATCCAGAAATCCAAAACCAAAAAGCTCGTTTCCCCCATTTTTCAGATAAAGTAAATCCAAACATTTTTGGAAACCAATAAGTGATTCCAGAAAAACATCCAAATACTACACCGCCAATAATAACATTGTGAAAATGTGCTACCAAAAATACGCTATTATGTAATACAAAATCGACAGCAGGTAACGAAAGCAATACTCCTGACATTCCACCTATTGAAAAAGTAATTAAAAAACCCATAGTCCAAAGCATTGAAGAATGCATATAAATACGACCATTACACATGGTGAATAACCAATTAAAAATTTTTACTCCTGTAGGTATTGCTATAATCATAGTAGCTATACCAAAAAACGCATTTACATCAGCTCCAGCACCCATAGTAAAAAAATGATGCAACCATACTACAAACGATAAAACAGTAATCGCAATAGTCGCGTAAACAAGAGATACATATCCAAATAATTCTTTTTTAGAAAAAGTAGCTACTACTTCAGAAAATACGCCAAATACTGGTAATACTAAAATATATACTTCTGGATGTCCCCAAATCCAAATTAAATTAACATACATCATTATGTTACCACCAAGATCATTAGTAAAAAAATGAAATCCAAGATATCTATCTAATGTCAGCAGTAATAAACTCACTGTTAAAACGGGAAAAGAAGCTAATATTAAAATATTTGTACAAAATGAGGTCCATATAAATACAGGCATTTTAAATAAAGACATTCCAGGTGCCCTCATTTTTAAAATAGTTACCAAAAAATTAATAGCCGTTAAAGTCGTTCCTATTCCAGATAGTTGTAAACTCCAAATCCAATAATCTACTCCTACTCCAGGACTAAATTCCATTTCTGACAAAGGAGGATAACCTAACCATCCTGTCCGTGCAAATTCACCAATCCCAAGAGAAAGATTTATTAAAACAACTCCACTAACAGTCAACCAAAAACTTAAATTATTAAGAAACGGAAATGCAATATCACGAGCACCAATTTGCAAAGGTACTACTAAATTCATTAATCCAATTACTAGTGGCATAGCTACAAAAAATATCATAATAACACCATGAGCGGTAAATATTTGATCATAGTGATGAGGAGGTAAAAATCCTACCCCTCCTTTGGAAGAGGCTAATACTTGCTGAACTCGCATCATAATAGCATCAACAAAACCACGAAATAACATAACAAAAGCAAGAATAATGTACATAATTGCAATTTTTTTATGATCTACAGAACAAAACCACTCATTCCATAAATATTTCCATTTATTTAAACTAGTAATTTTTATTACGATAAAAATTGTGAAAAAAGTAATTAAAGAATATGTAATCATGATAATAGGATCATGATATGGAATAGCATTCCAAGTTAATCTACCAAACATATTATATTATTCCTTACATTCAAATTATTTATAATTGTAATAATAATAAAATCATTTTTTTATACCTGTAACTTCTTTAACAACTATATCAAACAGATGTTTCTTTACACCAGAATAATATTTAACTGCATTATTTTCACTAACATTCGCTACTTTTTTAAAATCAGAAATAGAACTTAATTTAAACGAAGATTTTTTAACACGTTCTATCCATTTCTGAAATAACAGATAATTAGATACCACTATAGTTTTAAATTTCATATTAGAAAATCCCTGTCCGCTATAATTTGAAGATATACCTTTATAAATTCCAGGTTGATTAGAAATTAAATTTAACTGCGTTTTCATACCTGCCATAGTATATATTTGACTACCAAGAGAAGGAATAAAAAAAGAATTCATTACAGAATTTGAAGTAAGTTCAAAAATTATTGGAGTATTAACTGGAAATACTAACTCATTAATAGTAGCAATATTTTTATCCGGATAGATAAATAACCATTTCCAATCTAATGATATAACATTAACCTTTAAAGGTTTAACATCAGAAATAATATGCTTGTTTGGATCTAAAGTATGTGAAGAATTCCATGATAATACAGAAAGGAAGAAAATTATAAGAACTGGAAAACTCCAAGACAATAATTCAATAAAACTAGAATGTGACCAATTAGGTCGATAATCAGAACTAGTATTATTCTCTCTATACTTTACTAAAAATAATATCGTCATAAAAAATACTGGAATTATAATACATATCATTAATAAAAAAGAAATGAATATTAATGATCTTTGTTCTAACGCAATGCTACCTTTTGGACATAAAACTCCACCGTTACATCCACTGAATAGAAAAATAAAACTTATTATTAAAAAAAAATTTAAAAAATGTGTAAGGCGTTGTGTAAAATGCATTTAATAACCTCAATTTTAAACCTTATATCATTCAAAATAATGTTAATTAAATAATTTTTTATAATAATTTAAAAAATTAAAATATACACAATTAAAATATAATATAAACCAAAATTTCTAAATATAGACATATAATTGATAATCGATTATATTTAAAATCAATTCAATCTCTACTAAAATGATATCTAACATTAAGAGTGTATGTGAATTTATTGAGATTATAAAATATTAAAGCGTATAAATACATTAAAATTTACATAGTTTATACATATTATAAAAAATTATATTGATAATTATAGTAAAATTATTTAACATTTTGTACTTAATACGTATATTATCATATAAGCTTTTCATTAAAATTAAATACAAATAAAAATGATAACAAAAAAAATAAAAAGTATATTAACATCTACATTTCAAATAGAAGTTATTAAAATTCGAAATGAAAGTAAATTACATTCAAAATTTATAACAAATCATTCACATTTCAAAATTATAATAGTTAGTAATGATTTCGTTAAATATAGCTTATTACAAAGACATCGAAAAATATACCATTTATTATCTACGTATATTTCTAGATATAAAATTCATGGACTAGCGTTATACACATATACTATTAATGAATGGAAAGAAAAAATTAAAACAAACTTAATTTCTCCTATATGTACACAATATACTCATAAAATTAATAACAACTAATGCATTAGATAAAACAAATATTATATAATTATATATTCATAATGGTTACAACAGTAATTGTATAAAACTGTTATATTTTGAATAGTCCACATATAAATATCTCTAGTCTCGACCTAATAAATTTCATTTAAATAAAAGATTTCTTATTAAAGTAAATAAACATTTCATAATGAACACACTATTAAAAGAATTTTAGTTACAATCAAATATTTCAATCCTATATTAAAGTATTTTGAGGTAGACAAATGACACTAGAAGTTAAAGCAAATAAAAGTTTATTTCGAAGTATTAACATTACTATCCCAAACGATATCATACAAAAATCCATAAAAGAAGAGTTAATTATACTAAATAATACCACACATATTAATGGCTTTAGAAAAGGAAAAGTGCCGTTACATATTTTAAATAAGAAGTATGAAAACAAGATTCAAGAAAGCGTATTAAAAAAATTAATGCAAAAATATTTTTTAAATGAAATAAGACAAAAAAACTTTAATATAGCTGGGTCACCTACATTCATTTTGAACCAATATGAAAAAGAAAAAGATTTAAATTATTCAATAGAATTCGAAATATATCCAAAATTTAAAATTAATATAAAAGAATGTACTGTAAATATACCAGTCATTAACATTACTGAACAAGATATAAAAAAATATGCAAGAGATTTTTTAAAACAAAACACTTGGATAGAAGTGAATAATACTATTAAATTGCATGATAAAGTTACGATTACTTGTATCCACCATACTATTAACCAAGATTTAAGCAAATATAATTTATACAATTTTCAATTTATTATTGGAAATAATGAGATTTTACCTGAAATAGAAAAAGAGATTCTAAATCACAAAACTAATGAATCTTTTCTTATTAATGTTAAATTTTCTAAAGATCATTACGAAACTGACATAGCAGGAAAAACAGCTAGAATAAAAATAATCATAAAAAAAGTTGAAAAACTTAAACCAATATTATTCAAAAGTAAAAACGATGAACTTAATTTAAACCAAAAACAATATGATATTGTTAAAATCATGCTACAAAAACAAGCACAAATAATAATTAAAAATTATATAAAATCTCAAATAATAAAACATTTAATGAAATCTAATCCAATAGACATTCCATCCACATTAATCAAAAATACTTTTTCAATTTTGAAAAAGAAAGAAATAAATACGTATAAAAAAAATAAAAAAAATGTTTTTAGAACTATTCATCAAAAAAATCTCATTTCAAAAGCGCGACATCAAGTTTTTACTACTATCTTATTAAGACAATTTATACAAGAAAATTCTTTAAAACCTGATTATAAAAAAATAATATTACTAATACAAGAAATGTCTAAATCACATAATCAAGCTACAAAACTAATTAATTTGTACAATAACAATACAAACATCAAACAATATTTTGAAAACATAGATCTAGAAAATCAAGTTGTTTCTAAAATATTAGAAAAATCAATTAAGCATAAAAATAATTATAGTTTTTACGAAGCTATAAACGAATTAAATAATATCAATATATGACATAAAAACTTATTTTGTATGAGTCATTAATATTAAATGCAAACTTAATTTCATGACTTATATTTCATAAAAAATAAATTTATTTCTTTTATTACCTTAAAAAAATAAATATATATTAACAAAATTTGTAGTTAATTAAAGTAATCAATTATAAAAACAACTATTTTAATATGTTAAAACAGTACTTATTCATTTCATACATAATGGAGATAATTATGTCATTGTATAATGAAATAAAAAATAATACGTTATTGATTCCTATGGTAATAGAAAAAACCTCTTACGGAGAAAGATCATATGACATATATTCCAGGTTATTAAGAGAAAGAATCATCTTTTTAACTGGAACTATTGAAGAAACCACAGCTAATTCTATAGTAGCTCAAATTCTATTTTTAGAATCTGAAAATTCAAGCCGAGATATCTTTTTATACATTAACTCACCAGGAGGAATAATTTCATCAGGCATGTCTATTTACGATACAATGCAATTTGTAAAACCAAATATTAATACAATTTGTATAGGACAAGCCTGTTCAATGGCAGCATTAATTCTTGCTTCTGGAAAAAAAGGAAAAAGATTTTGCCTACCTAATTCACGAATTATGATTCATCAGCCTCTAGGAGGATGTAACGGACAAGCTTCAGACATCGAAATTCATGCTCGAGAAATTATTAAAATTAAAAAAAGAACTAACCAATTAATGTCTATACATACCGGTAAAAACCTAAAATCTATAGAAGAAGATACTGAACGAGATTGTTTTCTTTCTTCTGAAGAAGCAGTCGAATATGGATTAATCGATTCTATCTTATATCATCGAAAATAAATTTTTCTCAAATAATCTAATGATAACTGTATTATTAATACTAAAATTATAACATACAAATAACTTGCAAGATTCTTGTGCTCAATTAAATGATATAAGGAAAAATAATGACAGATAACATTCAAGAAAACAATAACAAGCTACTATACTGTTCTTTTTGTGGTAAGAATCAAAAAGAAGTAAAAAAACTAATAGCAGGTCAATCAGTTTATATTTGCAATGAATGCATAAAATTATGTAACAATATTATTTGTGAGGAAATTGAAAAAAAAACATCTATAGAAAGTGATAAATATAATATACCAATTCCAGATAAAATAAATAATTATCTTAACAACTACGTAATAGGACAAAAAAAAACAAAAAAAATTTTATCCGTAGCAGTATATAATCATTACAAACGGATTCAAAATTTAAATTCAAAATACAATGTCGAACTAGGAAAAAGTAATATTTTACTTATTGGTCCTACAGGAAGTGGAAAAACATTACTAGCTGAAACATTAGCAAAATTTCTTGATGTCCCATTTGCTATAACTGATGCTACTACTTTAACAGAAGCTGGATATGTAGGAGAAGATGTTGAGAACGTTATTCAAAAATTATTAAGAACATGCGATTATAATATAAAACAAGCAGAACGAGGTATCATTTACATAGATGAAATAGATAAAATTTCTCGTAAATCTAGTAATCCCTCTATAACTAGAGACGTTTCTGGAGAAGGTGTTCAACAGGCTTTATTAAAACTTATAGAAGGAACTATAGCCTCAGTACCTATGCAAGGTGGAAGAAAACATCCCCAGCAAGAATTTTTTAAAGTAGATACCTCTAAAATTTTATTTATATGTGGAGGAACATTTTCCGGATTAGAGAAAATTATTTCCCAAAGAATAGAAACAAAATCGGTGATTGGATTCAATGCGAAAACAAATAAAAACAAACAACAATATACGAAAAACATACTGTTAGAAAAAGTAGAACCTAAAGATTTAATGAAATTTGGACTAATTCCAGAATTCATTGGAAGATTACCTATACTTACAACGTTACATGAACTAAACGAAACAGCATTAATACAAACGTTATGTCAACCTAAAAATGCGTTGATAAAACAATATCAAATACTATTTGATATCGAGGGGGTAAAATTAAAGTTTCATCAAGATGCAATTAAATCCATAGCAAAAAAAGCTTTATCTAGAAAAACAGGAGCACGCGGATTACGTTCAATAATAGAAAATGTTCTACTAGATATAATGTATAAATTACCCTCTATGACGAATGTTGAAAAAATAATAATTGATAAATTAGTAGTTCATGGGAAAATAACACCAAAAATAATTTATAAAAAATGCGATTCTGAATGAGTATCTAATCAATACTTATAAATTCCTAATTTTTATAAAATTATATTTTTTATTTTTATTGCCGTAACTTATTAAAATTAAATATCGAATTATCATACCGAAATGTTCAAACTTATCATAACTTTAAACTATATATTAGTCATTTTTCAATATAATTTAAAAAATTTTAAAATATTATTGAAATCAAGAGAGAGAATTTTATGAATCCAGAACGTTCTGAATACGTTGAAATTCCTGTTTTACCATTGAGAGACGTAGTAGTTTATCCATACATGGTTATTCCGTTATTTGTAGGACGAGAAAAATCTATAAAATGTATCGAAGCTTCTATGATAAATAATAAAAAAATCATGTTAGTTGCACAAAAAGAATCGGATATTGACGATCCCACCAATAACGATTTATTTACCATTGGAACAACAGCCTCTATACTTCAAATGCTAAAATTACCTGATGGAACGGTTAAAGTACTAGTAGAAGGATTACAACGTGCAAATATAAAGCAACTTAAAAACAACGGAGATTACTTTATTGCACAAATAGAATTAATTATTACTCCTAATATTTCAGATAAAGAACAAACTGTTCTAATTCGAGCAGCATTAAATCAATTCGAAACGTATGTAAAACTAAACAAAAAAATTCCACCAGAAATATTAAATTCTTTATCTAATATTGATAATGCCGCTCAACTATCAGATATAATTGCTACGCACATGCCACTTAAATTATCTGAAAAGCAATCTATCTTGGAAATATATCGAGTTAACGATCGACTAGAGCATCTCATGGCAATCATGGAATCTGAAATTGATTTACTCAATGTAGAAAAACGAATTCGAAATCGTGTTAAAAAACAAATGGAAAAAAGTCAAAGAGAATATTATTTAAACGAACAAATAAAAGCAATTCAAAAAGAACTAGGAGAAATAGACGAAAATTTAGACGAAAACGAAATTTTAAAAAGAAAAATACAATCTTCTAAAATGCCAAAAGAAGCAAAAGAAAAGACAGAATCTGAACTTAATAAATTAAAAATGATGTCACCTATGTCAGCTGAAGCTACAGTAGTAAGAAGCTACATAGATTGGATGATACAAATACCTTGGTATAAAAAAAGCAAAATAAAAAAAGATCTCAAAGAAGCTAAAACCATTCTTGATTCAGATCATTTTGGATTGGATAAAGTAAAAGAACGAATTCTCGAATATTTAGCAGTTCAAAGCAGAATTAATAAAATGAAAGGACCTATATTATGTTTGGTAGGACCACCTGGTGTGGGCAAAACGTCTCTAGGACAATCTATAGCAAGAGCAACAGGAAGAAAATATATTAGAATGGCATTAGGAGGGATTAGAGACGAAGCAGAAATACGAGGTCACAGAAGAACATACATAGGTTCTATGCCTGGTAAATTAATTCAAAAAATTGCAAAATCAGGAGTAAAAAATCCACTTTTTCTGTTAGATGAAATAGATAAAATGTCTTGTGATGTTCGAGTAGATCCATCTTCTGCCTTATTAGAAGTATTAGATCCAGAGCAAAATGTAACTTTTAATGACCACTATTTAGAAGTAGATTATGATCTTTCCGAAGTCATGTTTATTGCTACTTCTAATTCTACAAATATTCCTTCACCTTTACTAGATCGGATGGAAATTATTAGAATCTCTGGCTATACTGAAGATGAAAAACTAAATATAGCAAAATCTTATTTAAAACCTAAACAAATAAAAAGAAATGCCTTAAAAAAAAATGAACTTGAAATAAAAGATTCTGCTATTATCAATATAATTAGATATTATACACGCGAAGCTGGCGTAAGAAATCTTGAACGTGAACTATCAAAAATATGTCGCAAATGTGTTAAAACTCTAGTTTTAAACAAATCATTAAATAAAATACAAATTAATAGCGAAAATTTAAACTTCTATCTTGGCGTTCAACGATTTGATTATGGAAAAATAATTAATAAAAACCAAATTGGACAAGTAATTGGCTTAGCATGGACTGAGGTTGGAGGTGAACTATTAACTATCGAAACTGCTTGCATATTAGGAAAAGGTAAATTAATTTATACTGGATCATTAGGAGAAGTAATGCAAGAATCCATTCAGGCTGCATTAACTGTAGTAAGATCTCAAGCACATAAATTAGGCATCAAACACAATTTCCACGAAAAACATGACATTCACGTCCATGTTCCAGAAGGTGCTACACCTAAAGATGGTCCTAGTGCAGGTATTGCGATGTGTACAGCAATAGTTTCTTGCCTCACAAATAATCCAGTGCGATCAGATATTGCTATGACCGGAGAAATTACTCTTAGAGGACAAATTTTAACTATAGGAGGATTAAAAGAAAAATTATTAGCTGCTCATCGAGGCGGTATTAAAAAAGTATTAATTCCCTATGATAATAAACGAGATTTAGAAGAAATTCCTAAAAACGTTCTTTTAGGATTATGTATTCATCCTGTGAAGCATATTGAAGAAGTATTAAATTTATCATTAGAACGCATACCTTATGAATTAATAAAATAAAAATTTTTTGAACAAAACTGTTAAAATATAAAATAGACTGGCAAAGAATTAAAATATTATTGCCAGTCCAAATACACGATACTTGAAAGCTAAACTACATAATTATTCATGTAAAACTACCGAGATGACCAAAAAAAAAATAAAATTAATATTTTCTAACATAATTATTATAATATTTTTTATTATAATTACATTTTCATTAATTTTTACAAAAATGAATTATTATCCATTCATTAATAAAAACCATTATGTTATAAAAGTTAATGATGATGAAATAAATTCAGAAGAACTTTTGAAAAGATATTCTATTGAATTACTACAACTCAAAAAAAAACTAAACTTAAATAATTTAGATAAATCATACAACAATTTTTATAAATCAAAAATATATAAAAAAATAATATCCGATATAATTTATGAAACGTTACTAAAACAATATATACATAAATTAAAAATATCTGTAAGTGATGCAGATGTTAAGTATTATATACATAATCAAATAATTTTTAAAAAAAACAATGTTTTTAACGTTGATAAATATTATTCTGTTCTTCACAATTTAAACATTAGTACTAAAGAATATGTTAATAAAATAAAAACGCATTTAAAAATAAAACAATTTATTTATTTTATTACTAATTCAATATTTACGTTAGAAAAAGAAACTAATAACTTTATTAAATCACTATCACAAATTAGAGTAATAAAAATTGCTCCTATAAATATTCTTCACGTTTTTAAAAAATTTATTATTACAAATAGTACTAAAATAACAAAAAAAAACATTAATAATTATAACAATAAAATTGCAATTGAAACAAATAGAATTAAATATTCTCTAATGATAACAAAAATAATAAATGCACTTCATGACAAACCAAACAAACTATTAAAAAAAATAGATCTAAAGTTCGAAAAGCCACAATTATTTTCTAAATTCCATTTTAATAAGCTAGCAAAACTAATATTTAGTCTTCCAACTCCTAAAAAGAACAAAAATGCTTACTTTTTTATCATTAAAAATAACAATAACTTATCACTAGTAAAATTCTATAAAATAATACATATAAAATTTTCTAAACAACAAAAAAAAGCGCTTTTATCACAATTATTCCAACATAATCTCAACATGATACTAAATTCTATTCTTAACGACTTATATATGAAATCCACTATTTCATATGGAAAATTAAATAGCTTCGAAAATATTTTCGAAATAAATTAAAATATATATATTTTATAAATTAAATCTATAATAATTTTTCAAAAGATTAAAACAAAAAAATTCATGACATTAAACATAAAATATTGAAATCAATATAAGACATAACATCTCAATTTTCTGCTAAATTATTAAAATAAATTAAAAATTTTTTATAAAATTAATTTTTAAATTGTCAAATACAAAATAAAAATTAACTTAAATATAAATGTTTTATAATTATGTACACATCTAATATTTTAATTTAACTGCTAGGATGTTTGTGTGAACTTATTTAAACAACTAAGTTGGTATTTCATAAGAGAATGGAAAAAATATTTAATAGCTATTATTCTATTAATTTTTATTTCTATATTACAATTATTTCCACCAAGACTAGTAGGATTTCTAATAGATTCTATCATAAAAGAGGAAATCCGTGGAAACCAAATTTTTATTTGGATATTAATAATTTTATTTATTGCACTAATAATTTACGTTCTTAGGTATATGTGGAGAATTTTTCTATTTGGAGCTGCATATAAACTTGCTATGGAACTAAGAATAAAAATTTATGATTATATTAGTAGAACAAATCAAACATTTTATCTAAAATATAAAACTGGTGATTTAATGATACGCATTACTAATGATGTAGATAAAGTCGTATTTGCAGCTGGTGAAGGAGTATTAACACTCATCGACTCTTTAGTGATGGGATTATCTGTTTTAATTGTTATGATTATACAAATAAATTGGAAACTAACTATATGTTCTCTACTTCCAATGCCAATCATGGCTATCATGATAAATAAGGTTGGAAAAAAAATACACCAAAATTTTCAACAATCCCAAATAGCATTTTCTAATTTAAATAATCGTACACAAGAAAGTTTAAATAGCATGAACTTAATCAAAGCTTTCGGTTTAGAACAATATCAAATAAAAAAATTTTATAATATGTTAACATGTCTAGGAAAAAAAAATGCTGAAGTTGCAAAAATCGATGCTATATTTGATCCTATCATACATTTATCTGTATCCTTATCTAATTTACTAGCAATTATAATTGGGGGATGGTTATTCTGGAATAAAACAATTAGTATGGGACAATTAACTAGTTTTATAATGTATCTCGGATTAATGATTTGGCCAATGCTAGCTTTAGCATGGATGTTTAATATAGTAGAAAGAGGAAGTGCAGCATGGAACCGAATACAACTAATTCTTAACCATGATACTCCAGAAGAAAAAAAACATATACAAATTCCAATATACTTTAATAAATTACATATTAATATTAAACAATTCTACTATTATAAATGCAAAACCATAATATTGAAAAATATTAATTTTTCATTATACCAAGGACAAACTATTGGTATTTGTGGTCCAACGGGATCAGGAAAAAGTACATTATTAAAGCTAATTCAACAACAATTTTTAATATCAAATGGAAATATATTATATAATTCAATTCCAATCTCTAAGTTTAAAATAACAGAATGGAGAAAAAAAATTGCAGTAGTAGATCAAACTACGTTTTTATTTTCAGATACCATTTTTAATAATATTGCAATAGGGAAAAAATACGCTTCTAAAAAAGAGGTTGAAGAAGTAGCTTATCTATCAGATCTGCATAAAGATATTATTAAATTTCCGTATGGATATAATACTCAAGTTGGAGATCGTGGAGTAATGTTATCTGGAGGACAAAAACAACGCATATCTATTGCTCGAGCATTATTATCAAAATCAGAAATATTAATCTTAGATAACGCTTTATCTGCTGTAGATGGAGAAACTGAATCAAAAATATTAAATAATTTTCAAACTGTTAAAAAAAAGGGATGTACAATAATTATCTGTACTCATCGATTGCCACTACTAATTAATTCAAATAAAATTATAGTTATAAAAAACGGTACTATAATACAGAAAGGAAAACATGAAAAACTGATTATGGAGAAAAAAAAATGGTATTATTCTATGTATTTACATAAAAAAACATTATAAAGTTAAAAAACAATAAGGAAATATTATGAAATGAAGCATTTGATACATTTTTGGCCAATATTAAAACGATTATTATGCTATGGAAAAAATTATAAAAAACATTTAATATTAGGATTTGTCTGTTTATTACTAGCATCGATATTTGAAGTATTAGGTCCTGTATTAATTAGTTATTTTATACAAAATAGTTTAGTCACGCATCAAATGCATATTTCTGTATTACTAATGACCATCGTTATCTACATACTTCTACAAATCATATCATCTATATTTAACTATCTTCAAGATATTATATTTAATAAAATATCGATAAAAATTATTGAAAAACTTCGTTTTAATGTAATGTCATCAACTTTAGACCTGCCTATAAATAAATTCAATCAACAACCTGCAGGGCAATTAATTTCATGTGTTACAAACGATACAGAAGTTATAAAAGAACTATACGAAACTTTCATTTCAACCTTATTTCGAAGTATTATACTAATTAGTGTTACTTTAATAACTATGTTCACTTTAGAGTGGAGAATGGCTAGTATAGCAATTACTATGTTCCCATTAGTATTAATTATAACATTATCATATCAGTATTACAGTAAACCAATTCTAAAAAAAGTCAGAAAATATGTTACTAAAATTTATAATATTTTTAATGAAGTAATTAATGGTATTAATGTCATACAACAATTTGGATTAGAAACAAAATTTAAAAATTCTATAGAAAATACCAGTAAACTACATTATTTAGCTCGTATGAATATACTAAAATTAGATGCACTTTTGTTAAGACCGTTACTTAATCTTTTTTCAACTATCATATTATGTGGACTAATTCTACTATTTGGATTGTATCCAAAAGGATTTTTTGAAATTGGAACATTATATGCATTTATTACTTATTTAGGTCGTCTAAATGAGCCATTAATAACTATTGCATCTCAACAATCTATCTTACAACAAGCGATAGTATCAGGGGAAAGAATATTTGAATTAATAGATACTACTAAACAAAAATATGGAACAGATACTGTTAACTTAAAAACAGGAGAAATATACATTAACAATCTAAATTTTTGCTATGACAATAACTGTAAAAATACACTAAATAACATTAACCTAAATATTTCTTCAAAGAAATTCATAGCATTGGTAGGACATACAGGTAGTGGTAAAAGTACTCTAGCACAACTTTTAATGGGATATTATCCTATTAAAAATGGAAGCATCTATTTAGATCGAAGAAATATAAATACATTAAGTAAAAAAGTTTTACGAAATGGAATATCTATCGTTCAACAAGATCCTATTATTCTAGACGATTCTATTTTAGAAAATATTACTGTCGGAAGAAAAATACCTAAATCTGATGTTTGGAATATTTTAAACAAAGTGCATCTAATTAAATTAGTTAAATCTATGCCAAAAGGAATATATTCTATTTTAGGTGAAAATGGAAACATACTATCTGTAGGACAAAAGCAACTATTATCTATTGCCAGAGTATTAATCTCAAATCCAAAAATACTAATTTTAGACGAAGCAACAGCAAATATAGATTTAGAAACAGAAAAAAAAATTCAAATTATACTCTCGTCAATTAAAAATCATACTACACTAATTGTAATTGCTCACAGATTATCCACAGTTAAAAATGCAGATGAAATTGTAGTTTTTCATCATGGTAAAATAGTAGAACAAGGAACGCATGATAATCTGATACAGAACAAAAAATTTTACTGGAAAATATATAACAGTCAGAACGATAATAATAGTGGTATCTAAAATTAAGAAAAACCTCTGTTAGAAAAATCATAATACCTGTATTACTCAATATGGCTGCTATTTTCCAATCCTGACCAATTTTTTAAGACTACAGTACTAGAGTACTAACAGAGAATTTTCCTTACAAGTTTATTTTATATTAAAATTTTATTAATTACAAACTTTTTTATTACTTTTATAACCAGATTATACTAACTATTTATATTAATTAAACAATACTAATATATTATAAAATATTCTTGATAAAAGCATTTTGTGCTAAAATTATTAATTAATTTTAAATAAAACTCATAATAATGAACTATCAAATTTTAGCTAATAAATGGCGACCTAAAACATTTAGTCATGTCATTGGTCAAAAATATATTATTACTGCTATACGTAACGGATTAAAACTCGGTCGAATACATCATACATGGTTATTTCATGGAATTCAAGGCACTGGAAAGACAACTATTTCCCGATTATTAGCAAAAAGTTTGAATTGTAAAATAGGAATTACACATGCTCCATGCAGAACTTGTTCTAATTGTAAAGATATAGAACAAGGAAAATTCATCGATTTATTTGAAATAGATGCAGCTACACGAACTAAAGTAGAAGATATGAAAGAACTATTAGACAATATCAATTATTTACCATCGCAAGGAAGATTTAAAGTTTATATAATAGATGAAATTCATATGTTGTCAAAACATAGTTTTAATTCTCTTTTAAAAATAATTGAAGAACCACCAAAACATATCAAATTCATTTTAGCAACAACGAATATAGAAAAAGTACCAAAAACTATCTTATCTCGCTGTTTACACTTTAAGCTTACATCAATTCACCACAATGAAATATTAATACGAATCAAACATATATTATCACAAGAAAATATAAAATTTGAAAATCAAGCAATAAAACTATTATCTATAGAATCTCAAGGTAGCTTAAGAGATGCATTAAATTTAACAGAGCAAGCAATTTCTATGGGAAATGAACAAGTTTCGACTAAAATTGTAGAAAAAATGTTAAGAAGATTAAATAGTAGTCAAATAATAAAAATTATTGTGGCACTACTACAAAAAGATCATAAAACAATATTATCATTATTAGAATATATAAACACAATCGATATTAACTGGGAACATATATTAATAGAAATTCTTAAATCATTATATCAAATAGCCATGTTTAAAACATTTCCAGAAATAAATAAAAATAATTTATTTTTTGAAAACGAAGAAGAAAACGAAATAATGTGTAAAATTTCAAAAATATCTAAATATATAGATATTCAATCATACTATAAAACTATGTTAATAGGCAGAAAAGAACTCAACATAGCTCCAAGTTATCAAATTGGAGTAGAAATGACTCTTTTACGTGCACTAAACCTTGATACAACTCCAATAAAAATAAATATTTCTAATAATACTTAAAAATAATGATATAAGTCAATTCGATAACACGTCAAAATTCCTGTATTCTGTTATAAAATTTATACATAATGTATTAATATCATTAATGCAAATATTCTTTATGATTACATTAAAATAGGAAAAAGTATGTTTTCTAAAAATGGGTTAAATAATTTAATAAAACAAGCACAAGAAATTCAAGAAAAAATGACTAAAATTCGACAAGAAGTATCTACTATAGAAGTAATTGGTGAATCTGGAGCTGGAGCAGTAAAAGTGACATTAATTGGAATAAATAATTGTAAAAAAATTGAAATAGATTCAATTCTGATAATACAACGTGACAAAGAAATACTAGAAGACTTAATAGTAGCAGCGTTTAACGATGCAATACGACGTATATTAGATTTACAAAAACAAAAAATGTCTTCTATTTCATCTGATATACCATTCTCAAACGAATTAAATATTCCTATTTAAAGCGTATATTACATATACAATTTCTTATATAAAACTATATTTTGATATGAATACTTAAAATTTAATGTATATATTTAAATAGTAAAAAATTTTATCTTTTGTATCAAAAATGTTATCGTTATACAATAAACAATAATTAATCTATTACTACTTAATATATAAAAATAAAATAATGATTATGTCTTACATTTAAATACAATCATTAATAAATATTAATTACGAGAAAATTTATGAATACCAACAAAAAAACATATGAATTTCAATCAGAAACTAACGAAATACTACATCTAATGGTTCATTCTCTATATTCTAATAAAGAGATATTTTTAAGAGAACTTATTTCTAATGCTTCTGACGCAATCGATAAGCTAAAATTTAAGTCGATTTCTTCACCAGAACTATACGAACAAGACCATGACATGCATATTAGAGTTTATATAGATAAAAAAAATAATAGTTTAACAATTAGTGACAACGGCATAGGAATGACATATCAGGAAATTATTAATAATTTAGGAACAATAGCAAAATCTGGAACAAAAGAATTTCTAAAATCTTATAATAAATTAAATCAAGAAAAAAACAATCTAATAGGAAAATTTGGAGTTGGGTTTTATTCAGCATTTATTGTATCTAAAAAAATAATAGTAGAAAGCAGATTCGGTGGTTTAAACAAAAGTGAAGGAGTATTATGGGAATCCGAAGGAAAGGGAAAATATGAAGTAAGCAAAATAAATAAAGAAAATAGAGGAACAGATATAATTTTATATTTAAAACCAGAAGAAAAGTTTTTTTTAGAATCATGGAATATAAAAAACATTATTAATAAATATTCTAATCATATCTCTGTTCCAATAGAAATAAACGTATATGATGAGAAAAAACAAACTAATCAATGGGAACAAATTAATCAAGCTCAAGCACTTTGGACATTAAAAAAATCCGATATTACAGATGAAGACTACAAAAATTTTTATAAACAACTTACTCATGACACTAATGATCCAATTATATGGACGCATAACAAAATAGAAGGTGCTCACGAATATACTATTTTACTATTTATTCCTTCAAAATCTGCGTGGGATATTTGGAATAGAGAAAATAAACATGGTTTAAAGCTATATGTAAAACGAATATATATTATGGACGATGCAGAACAATTTTTGCCGAATTATTTACGATTTGTAAAAGGAATTATTGATTCAAATAACTTACCACTTAATGTATCTCGAGAAGTGTTACAAGATAACCAACTAACTAAAAACTTAAAAAAAACACTTACTAAAAGAATATTAAAATTATTACACGATCTTTCTAAAGATAAAAATTCTTATAAATTATTTTGGTCACAATTTGGGCTAGTTTTAAAAGAAGGTCCAGCCGAAAATCCTGAAAATAGAGACTTAATTTCAAATCTTTTACGATTTTATTCGATGCAAAAGAATTCTATAGACAATATGATATCTTTAAAAGATTATGTTAGTAATATGAATAACAACCAAGAAAAAATTTATTTTATTACAGCAGATAATTATTCTTCTGCTATAAATAGTCCTCATTTAGAATTTTTTAAAAAAAACAACATAGACGTATTACTATTAACTGATAAAATAGATGAATGGATGATGAACTATTTAACTGAATTTGATGGAAAAAAATTCCAATCAGTTAGTAAACATGATGAATCAATCGAAAAGTTAAACGATAATATTGATAACTCACCAAAAAATTTAAATAATGACTTAGGTGAACTATTAAATAGAATTAAAAGTATATTAAAGCAAAAAATAAAAGACGTTCGTTTTACTAATAAATTAACACACACTCCTGCAATGGTTATAACAGATTCTAACGATATGACTACTCAAATGGCAAAACTATTTTCCGCTGCAGGACAAACTGTTCCCGAAATAAAATATATTTTCGAAATAAATCCAAATCATGAATTAATAAAAAAAATCAGCCAAGAAATAAATGAAGAAAAATTTAAAAATTGGATAAAAATATTATTTGACCAGTCAATCCTATTAGAAAAAAATACTTTAGAAAATCCTAGTGAGTTTATAACTAGAATTAATAATATTTTAATAAATTGTAATTAATATAAATTTAATAAGAAAAGAATTAAAAAATGCATTTTCTTTACACTGAGGTACAAAAGAGAAAATATGCGTATTGTTTTACTCGGAGCGCCTGGATCAGGAAAAGGAACACAAGCTCAATTTATCGAACAAAAATATCATCTTCCGAAAATATCTATTGGAGACATATTGAGACAAATAATAAATAATAATGCTCCATTAAGTAAACAAATAAAATCTACAATATATAATGGAAAATTAATATCAGATGAAATTGTTACAGAACTGGTACAGAGTTATATTACTAAAATAGATTACAATTTAGGATTTATACTCGATGGATTTCCACGTACTATTTCTCAAGCTAAAATGATTGAAAACAATAAAATAAGTATTGATTATTTTTTTGAACTTAAAATACCAACTAAAATAATATTAGAACGTATTCAAAAAAGAAGAACAGGTGTTGTTTCAAAAAATACTTATCATTTAAATAACTCGATCTGTTCTAAAAATATAAATTGTACAAATTCAATTCAAAGATTTGATGATAACACGGAAGTTATAAAAACTAGATTAGAAGAATATAACAAGTTCACTATACCTCTTATAAATTATTTGAATAATAGTTGTAAAAAAATAAACTATCGTTATTACATCATAGATGGAACTCAAACTATACAAAACATTAATAACGAAATTAAAAAAATCTTAAATTAACATTTTTATTTTTAATTACTTGATAATCTTAACTATATTATTTTTGCGCTCTATAGGATTCGAACCTATGACCTACGGCTTAGAAGGCCGTTGCTCTATCCAACTGAGCTAAGAGCGCAATTAATTTTTTACTATACGTTTTAACAAATAAAAAG
>NZ_CP033004.1:506993-539123 GCF_005080745.1 Buchnera aphidicola (Melaphis rhois)
TTTTTTTTTATTTTAATAAATATATGAACATATTCTAATATTAAAATTAAATAGGTTAATTATAATGTTTACAAAAATTCTAGATGGAAAGAAAATTTCTAATGAAATAAAAGTCGCAATAAAAAAGAAAGTACATAAACGTTTGACATTAGGAAAACGACCTCCAGGACTAGCTGTAATACTAATAGGAAATAATCCAGCATCAGAAATTTATATAAAAAAAAAGCAAATATCTTGTAACATGGTAGGATTTGTTTCAAAATGTTGGAGATTCTCCAAAAACGTTCAAGAAAATAAAATAATAAATCTAATTAATATACTAAATAATAATCCCACAATTGATGGAATATTAGTTCAGCTTCCTATTCCGAAACACATAAATACTAATAACATATTTAAAAGTATTACGCCGAACAAAGATGTAGATGGATTTCATCCATATAATATCGGTTGTTTATGCCAAAAAACTCCTAGATTACGGCCTTGTACTCCATGGGGAATTATTACTATGTTACAATATTATAATATTAATATACGAGGATTACATGCTGTTATCATAGGAGCATCTAATATAGTTGGTAGACCTATGAACTTAGAATTATTATTATCCGGTTGTACTACTACAGTAATTCACAGATTTACTAAAAATATTCCATATTTTGTTAAACAAGCAGACTTAATAGTAATTGCAATAGGACATAAAAACTTTTTAAAAGGAGAATGGATAAAACCAGGAGCTATAGTAATTGATGTAGGAATTAATAGATTAAAAAATGGAGAAATAGTAGGAGATGTAGAATTTAAATCAGTTATTTCACATGTGTCATATATAACTCCTGTTCCAGGTGGAGTAGGACCTATGACTGTAGCAGTATTACTACAAAATACTTTAAAAGCTTGTATAGAATATAATTAAAAAAATAATTAACATCCATTTTAAAAAATAAAAAACATAATTAATAATATTTTAACAAAATTATTTTTTTTTTCTCCAAAAAGTAGCATACTTTTTATCTTCCAAAATAATTCCCATATTTAGTAAAACTCTTCGTATTTCGTCTGCTTTAACCCAACATTTTTTCCTACGTGCATAATCCCTCTTTTGTATTAAATCATTAATATTATTAATTTCATGATAACTAAATGTAGCAATTTCTTGTAAAAAATTTTCTGGATCTCGCAATAATATACCTAATATACTACCTAATTCTCTCAATAAATTAGCCAAGATTACAACGTTACCATTATCATGTTGCGATCTTAAAATATTTATTCTATGAGATATATTTAATAATATAGATAAAGCACTAGGAGTGTTAAAATCATTCTCTAATGCGTTATGAAAATGTATTTTAAAAACACTATTTTCCGTACTAGTTGAGCTAAACATGTTAAAATCAATGTTTCGTAAAGAAAGATATATTTTTTTTAGCAACATATCAGATTTTTTTAAATTTTCTTCACAAAAATATAATGGATGACGATAATGAGTAGATAACAAAAAAAACCGAATACTTTCCGAATCGTAACGAGTTAAAAGATCTTTCAATAACAAAGCGTTTCCTAAAGATTTAGACATTTTTTTATTTTTAATAATAACTAATTCAGTATGCATCCAATGATTTACAACAAAATTTTTATTGATACAATTAGATTGTGCTAATTCATTTTCATGATGAGGAAACAATAAATCTCTTCCTCCACCATGGATGTCAATTCTATCTTTTAGAATAGAAGTACTCATAGATGAGCACTCAATATGCCATCCGGGACGTCCTTTACCCCAAGGAGAATCCCAAAAACAAACTTCATCTTTTTTTGATAATTTCCATAAAACAAAATCTAAAGAATTATGTTTATTAAAACTTTTAGGTATTCGAACACCTACTTTTAATTTTTTTATTAATTGGTTAGATAACATCCCATAATTCGGATAACTATCAATCGAAAACATAACGTCACCATTACTCGATATATATGCATGTTTATTTTCTAATAATTTTAAAATATCATTAATAATAATGTCTATATTTTCTGTAGCTCTAGGCTCACTATCTGGGAAAATTATGTTTAAAGCAGAAAAATCCTTATTCATTTGTGAAATCATTCGATTAGATAGATCCAAAACATGTTCATTATTTTGAATAGATCTATAAATAATTTTATCATCAATATCTGTAATATTTCGTACATATTGCAATGTATAACCACAATAACGCAAATAACGAGACACTATATCAAAAAAAACAAAAGTACGGCCATGTCCAATATGACAAAAATCATATACAGTTGTACCGCAAACATACATTGTAACTATTTTATTTAAACTTATTTTTAATATTTCATATTTTTGTGTAAAAGAATTAAAAATATTTAACATAATAATTATCTTCTAAAAATATTGATTGTATAAATATAATTCATACTTTATTATTAAAACGTCGTAAATACTTTTTATTAAATAACAAAAAAATACATTTTATAGATTAATATAAAAAAATAAAGATCTCTTAAAAACATCTGTTGTTCTTAATAAAAAATTATTAATACAAAATAAATAACTATTTTAATGTCAAAATATACATTTCTAATATTATCTATTTATAAAAAATTTAAAAAACACTTAAATCAAATTAACCCAAATAAGTACATTATATAGAAGCATCTATTTATTTAAATTTTTAATAAGAAATATACACTAACGTTAATATTATGATTGTACAAAAATAACTAATAATTAATATAATTAAAAATATGAAATATCAATATAAAAATTTAATTTCTAATTACAATATACTTTAAAAGATAAACATATAAAATTTAACTATAAACTTTAAATATAGGCACGGAAATGAAAAATAAACTTGAAAAAATGTTAAAATTTCCTTGTTTATTTACTTATAAAATTATTGGACTAGCACAACCTGAACTTATTGACCAAATAATAAAAGTAATCCAATGCAAACTACCTGGTGATTACATTCCACAAATTAAATCCAGTAATAAAGGTAATTATCTATCTATTTCTATTACCATTTGCGCTAATAATTTTGAACAAATAGAAAGTTTATATCATGAATTAAGTGATATTCATCTAGTTAGAATGGTACTATAACATACAAGTAAAATATAACTAACCTTCTAAAAATTTGAAAAGAATAATCAAAAATACTGAATTATACACTTATTTTAAAATGTTTAAAATATGTAATGCAGCATAAGCTGCATTACAAAATTTAAAATATTTGTAATTAATCTAATAAATATTATAAACTAATGACATTAGCCGCTGATGGTCCTTTTGCTCCTTCGGTAATTTCGAATTCAACACTTTGACCTTCTGACAAAGTTTTAAATCCGTTGCTTTGGATAGCTGAGAAATGAACAAAAACATCTTTGCTTCCATCTTCAGGAGTAATGAAACCAAACCCTTTAGATTCATTAAACCACTTAACATTACCTTTAATCTTAGACATCTATGTTACCTTCACATGAAAAATATACACTAAACTCAAATAACAAGCTAGTACAACGATTATTGATTATTTTTTTAACTTCAATAAATATAATTAATAACAAATATAAATATTTAATAAAAGTTAATAAAATTTTTTATTACTATAAAAAACATTACTAATTTTTTAAAATGTAAATTTATAATGATAAATAACATAATAAATTTAATTTTAGTATTACATATATAAAAAAAAATCCGAATTATTTCGGATTTTTTTCAACCTGGCAATTTCCTACTCTTACACGGGGAAACCCCGTACTACCATCGGCGTTGAAATGTTTCACTTCTGAGTTCGACATGGTTTCAGGTGGTACCATAACACTATTTTTACCAGGTTGTTTAAACATTTTAATATATTTATATTTAAATAATCACAATCGGATTGCAAGAAATACGTACACTAAAAATTATTTAAACATCTCTGGTGTTGTAAGATTAAGCCTCTCGGGTCATTAGTACTGGTTAGCTAAACATATCACTATGCTTACACATCCAGCCTATCAACGTCGTAGTCTTCAACGTCCCTTCAGTAAACATTAACATGTTTCAGGGAAGACTAATCTTGGAGCAAGCTTCGTGCTTATATGCTTTCAGCACTTATCTTTTCCGCATTTAGCTACCGGGCAATGCCATTGGCATGACAACCCGAACACCAGCGATGCGTCCACCTCGGTCCTCTCGTACTAGAAGTAGCCCTCCTCAATCTTCCTACGCCCACGGCAGATAGGGACCGAACTGTCTCACGACGTTCTAAACCCAGCTCGCGTACCACTTTAAATGGCGAACAGCCATACCCTTGGGACCTGCTTCAGCCCCAGGATGTGATGAGCCGACATCGAGGTGCCAAACACCGCCGTCGATATGAACTCTTGGGCGGTATAAGCCTGTTATCCCCGGAGTACCTTTTATTTGTTGAGCGATGGCCTTTCCATACAGAAACCACCGGATCACTAAGACCTGCTTTCGCATCTGCTCGCGTTATCACGCTCGCAGTCAAACTGGCTTATGCCTTTGCACTAACCTTACGATGTCCAACCGTAATTAGCCAATCTTTGTACTCCTCCGTTACTCTTTGGGAGGAGACCGCCCCAGTCAAACTACCCACCAGACACTGTCTCTGTACCGGATTACGGAACTAGATTAGAAAATTAACCATTAAAGGGTGGTATTTCAAGGTCGACTCCACTTAAACTAGCGAATAAGATTCATAGTCTCCCACCTATCCTACACATCAAAGATCAATGTTCAGTGTCAAGTTATAGTAAAGGTTCACGGGGTCTTTCCGTCTTGCCGCGGGTACACTGCATCTTCACAGCAATTTCAATTTCACTGAGTCTCGGGTGGAGACAGCCTGGCCATCATTACACCATTCGTGCAGGTCGGAACTTACCCGACAAGGAATTTCGCTACCTTAGGACCGTTATAGTTACGGCCGCCGTTTACCGGGGCTTCAGTCCAGAGCTTTAGGTTTCCCTTTACTCTTTCAATTAACCTTCCGGCACCGGGCAGGTGTCACACCGTATACTTCCACTTTCGTGTTTGCACAGTGCTGTGTTTTTAATAAACAGTTGCAGCCAGCCATTATCTTAGACTGATTTCAGCTAATAAGAGTAAATCTTACTTACTTAATATCAGTGTGCCTTCTCCCGAAGTTACGGCACTATTTTGCCTAGTTCCTTCACCCGAGTTCTCTCAAGCGCCTTAGTATTCTCTACTTAACCACCTGTGTCGGTTTTGGGTACGATTTAGTATTATCTATAGCTTAGAGGCTTTTCTTGGAAGTTTGGTATTAGTTACTTTACTATTTATTAAATAGCTCGTCATCACGCCTTAGATTAAAGAAAACCGGATTTTCCTGATTTTCAATCCTACACGCTTAAGCCAGGATAACCGTCACCTGGTTAACTTAACCTTCTTCGTCCCCCCTTCGCAATAATACTAAGCACAGGAATATTAACCTGTAATCCATCGATTACGCCTTTCGGCCTCACCTTAGGGGTCGGCTTACCCTGCCCCGATTACCGTTGGACAGGAAACCTTGGTATTTCGGCGAATAGGTTTTTCACCTATTTTATCGTTACTCATGTCAGCATTCGCACTTCTGATACCTCCAACGTACTTTACAATACATCTTCATCGGCTTACAGAACGCTCCCCTACCCAATAAAAATATAACTTTATTGCCGCAGCTTCGGTGCATAATTTTAGCCCCGTTACATCTTCCGCGCAGGCTGACTCGACCAGTGAGCTATTACGCTTTCTTTAAATGATGGCTGCTTCTAAGCCAACATCCTGGCTGTTTATGCCTTCCCACATCGTTTACCACTTAATTATGACTTTGGGACCTTAGCTGGCGGTCTGGGTTGTTTCCCTTTCCACAACGAACGTTAGCACCCGCTGTGTGTCTCCCGTGATAACATTCTACGGTATTCGGAGTTTGCATCGGATTGGTAAGCCAGGATGGCCCCCTAACCGAAACAGTGCTCTACCCCCGAAGATGAATTCACGAGGCGCTACCTAAATAGCTTTCGGGGAGAACCAGCTATCTCCCGGTTTGATTGGCCTTTCACCCCTAACCATAGGTCATCCGCTGATTTTTCAACATCAGTCGGTTCGGTCCTCCAGTTAGTTTTACCTAACCTTCGACCTGCCCGTGGCTAGATCACCGGGTTTCGGGTCTGTATCCTGAAACTAAAATCGCCTTTTTAAGACTCGGTTTCCCTACGGCTCCCCTATTTTAGATTCGGTTAACCTTGCTACAGAATACAAGTCGCTGACCCATTATACAAAAGGTACGCAGTCACCTTTTAAAAACAGGCTCCTACTGCTTGTACGTATACGGTTTCAGGTTCTATTTCACTCCCCTAACCGGGGTTCTTTTCGCCTTTCCCTCACGGTACTAGTTCACTATCGGTCAGTCAGGAGTATTTAGCCTTAGAGGATGGTCCCCCCACATTCAGACAGGATTTCTCGTGTCCCGCCCTACTTTTCGAACTTATAATATTAATAATTTTCGTGTACAGGACTATCACCTTATACTGTATATTTTTCCAAATAATTCCACTAAAAACTAATATATAATTGTGTTCTAGGCTGGTCCCCTTTCGCTCGCCACTACTTAGGGAATCTCGTTTGATTTCTTTTCCTCGAGGTACTTAGATGTTTCAGTTCCCTCGGTTTGCTTTGTTAATCTATGAATTTAATTAACAATGACACTAATATTAATAGTGTCGGGTTTCCCCATTCGGATATTATCGGCTATAACGTGTCATATCAACTTACCGATACTTTTCGCAGATTAGCACGTCCTTCTTCGCCTCTGACTGCCAAGGCATCCACCATATACGCTTTTATGCTTAACCTTACAACCCACAGATGTCTATTTTATAATTTTAGTATAAACTTTTCTTGCTTCCGAATTTTTAAAGAGCTAAACTTACAATTCTAATTTAAAATATTTATAAGTATTAAATAAAACAAAAATAAGAATAACACATTAATATAATATAGTATACAAATAATTTTAATATTTTATACTTGTCCCCTAGGGGATTTGAACCCCTGTTACCGCCGTGAAAGGGCGATGTCCTAAGCCTCTAGACGAAGGGGACAAAATTATTTAGAATATTACAAGTTATTTAAAATAATTGTTTCAAATTATTGAAATACTTTAAACTATATTACTTTATCTATGTTACATAACGAAATAAAAGAGTCAAGTACTTTTTTTAAATTTTTAATTATAATAAATAACAATTATTAAAATATAAAAATTTAAACTATTATTGTCGCAATTTAAAAATAACTGGTTCAATGTTTGGTAAAACGTTATGCCATAAATAAAATGAATATGCAGCTTGACTAACTAACATACCTATTCCATCAGAAAGCATACGCACACCATAATTTGCGAACCACAACAAAAATGGAGTATATATATTACTATCAGAATAATTAATATCATAAAGATAAGTATCTTTATCTATTAAATGAGAAATAGACCTCCAAAAGCTATTTTCTTCTATATTTGAAGTAGTATTTATTATTAGATCAAACGAACTATTTCTAAATTTATCAATCGAAAAAATAGAAATATATCCAAACTTTTTAAAATCGTTGACTAAATTAATGGCACGATCCATAGTTCTATTTGTAATAAAAATATTACAATCGTAAGATAATAAAGAAAAAATAATTCCACGAGAAGCACCTCCAGCACCGATTATCAAAATAGTATCAGTTCTTTTTATAAATTTTAAACGTTTTAAATCATATAAAATGCCTCTTCCATCAGTGTTATCGCCTAAAATTTTTCCGTTTCCTAACTTTTTTAAAGTATTTACAGATCTTGAAGCTTTAGCATAATCGGTTAAAACATCTGAAATTAAGAAAGCTTCTTCTTTAAATGGGATGGTAACATTAGCTCCCATTCCTTTATGTAAAAAAAAGTTAGTAACAACTTTTCGAAATTTGTTTAATGGCACTAACATATAATCGTAATTATGTACTATGTTAGTTTGCTTAGAAAATAACCAATGAATATATGGCGATTTAGTATGATTAATAGGATTTCCAAAAACTGAAAATTCATTCGAATGTATTTTACGCACGACGTATTAATTCTCCACTAATAATGTTAATGATCTTAGATGGATATTTGTTATTACCTAATTTTCCATATAAAATCGGAAAATTTTTACCAAACTGTTTTATAATATCTGCATACGTTGTACATGGCGTCAAACCAGAATAATTAGCACTAGTAGATATTATTGCGTTACCAAATGCATTACATAATTTCTTAATAGATAAATGCGAACTAACACGAACAGCTAAAAAACTAGAATCTCCAGTTAACCAAAACGGTACTGAAGGTTTTGCAGGTAACAAAAAAGTAATAGGTCCAGGCCAATTTTTTGACATAATATTTTTATGACTACATGACAATCTGTGTTCGTTTACATATCTTTTCACCTGTCCGTAATGAGATGCTACTAATATTAACCCTTTATTCCATTTTCTTTGTTTTAATTTAAGCAATTTCATTACTGCTAACTTATTATTAGGGTTACATCCAAGTCCAAATACTGATTCTGTTGGATAAGCGATAATATCGTTATTTTTTAATTTATTCACACACTCAGACAATAATACATCTTTTATCATTACTTTATATTCCAAAACTAAAAAATGTTTATTAATGTTTTATAATTAAAAATAAATGATTTTAAAAACATTATCTATTATATTAATATTTTTATTTTTACATCTTTTAGATACGACAAATAAAACAAAATACTATCTATCTTTTACTTCTAATCAAAAAAAAACTGTTTATAATAGAATATAATTCTTAATTATAATATAATAATTTTAAAAATATGGCTGTTCTTACAATCTTAAAATATCCAGATGACCGTCTCAGAACTACTGCACAACCAATTAAAAAAGTGAATACAACCATTCAAAAAATTATCGATAATATGTTTGAAACCATGAATTTTGAAAACGGTATAGGACTAGCTGCTACTCAAGTAAATATTCCTTTTCAAATTATAGTTATTAATCACATACCAGAATTTGAAAAACCATTTGTATTAATTAATCCTAAAATTATTAAAAAGAGTGGAAATATGAGTATAGAAGAAGGGTGTTTATCTATTCCAAACTACCAAGCACTAATACCTCGATCGTCTGATATTATTGTAACTGCTCTAAATTATTTTGGAAAAAGAGTTAAAATAAAAGCAACTTCACTTCTAGCAATCTGCATTCAACATGAAATAGATCATTTAATAGGAAAATTACTTATAGATTATCCATCTAATCTTAATAAAAACTATAATACGCACACTAAATATATAAAATAACCAAGATACAATCTTAAATAATATTGATATAGGAAATATAAAAACTTTGAAAATTATTTTTTCAGGAACTCCTGAATTTTCAGCACAACACTTGATGCAATTAATTTTTACTAAATATAAAATTGTTGGAGTACTAACTCAACCAGACCGTCCTTCTGGACGAGGACAATTAATTATTGAATCTCCTGTAAAAAAAATAGCTAAAAAATACAATATTCCCATTTTACAACCTCAATCTTTGAGTGATATACAAATACACACCGAACTATACAAATTACACGCTGATTTGATGATAGTAGTAGCATACGGTTTAATTATTCCAGAAAAAATACTCAACATGTTCTCTATGGGTTGTATAAATATACATGCTTCTTTACTTCCTAGATGGAGAGGTTCTTCACCAATTCAATCAGCAATTTTGAACGGCGACTTAATTACTGGAATAACTATTATAAAAATGGACAATGGAGTTGACACTGGTAAAATATTATATTCTTCATCTTGTAATATAAAAAAAATCGATACAAGCAAAAGTTTACAAGAAAAATTAGCTGTAATAGGTCGCCGAGCAATGCTATCAGTATTACATCAATTTACCTTAAAAATACAAAATAGTGTCACTCAAAGCAAACTAACGACATACTCTAAAAAAATAAAAAAACAACATGCTCAATTAAATTGGGCCAAAGATGCATTTATTTTAGAAAAATATATACGAGCTTTTAATCCATGGCCAATAAGTTTTTTTATAGTAAACAATGAATACATTAAAGTATGGAAAGCTACCGTTATAGTACAATACAATGTCAGTAAATATCAAGAAGGAGAAATAATTTTAATTAATAAAAGTGGATTACAAGTACAAACTAAAAGAAATATACTTAACATTACTAAAGTCCAACTACCTGGAAAGAAGATAATGAACGCATATAACTTAAATAATACTAACACCAGTTGGTGTATTCCTAATGTACAATTAAATAAGCTATAAATACATTAAAATTAAATATTAATAATTTAAATTCACTAAAAGAATACTAATAACTTTCTCAATAATAAACGTTTTAAACATACTTCATACATTAGATTTCAAATTTTAGTCTAAAATACAAGTACATACAATAGAAAATAAAACATTTTTTATAAAAAATTTAATTCACAACGTAATATTAATATCTAATCGTAATAGAATTACTGTTAAAATATATAAAAATTAACTTATTGCATTAAATTATAGAATACATAAATAAAAAAATTGTTAGATACGATTTATAATATACGATAATTCTAAAATAACACTATTTTTAAAAATATAGTTAATATATCATAATACCACTAATATATTAAAACACATTATTTAAATATTATTCATATACTAATAAAATTGTAATTTTAATTTCTTAATAAAAACAGAACGGCATTATAATGCCGTTTGTTATTAAAAAAACAAAAATATTTATTTTAAAATAAATTAGATATTGTACAAAATACATTTTATTTTGTTTAAATATTTTGTTTTTTAGATTGATTTCGATTTTTATTTTTTAATCTATCTATTAATTGAATATATGCCATAGGTGCTTGATCACCACAACGATAACCACATTTTAATATTCGCGTATAACCGCCTGGCCGATTAAAAAAATGCGGACCTAAATCATTAAACAACTTAGAAACCATGCTAATATTTCTAATTTTAGAAAAAACTAAACGTCTATTAGAAACTGAATCAATTTTAGATCTAGTTATTAGCGGATCTATTACACGACGTAATTCCTTTGCTTTAGATACTGTAGTTTTTATTAATTCATAACTTAATAATGAACATACCATATTATTTAACATAGATCTTAAATGAGCACTATTTCTATTAAATTTTCGACCAATTTTTTTATGTCTCATTAAAATATAACCTTTTACATATAAATCTTTAAAACATAATTATAGTTAATCATCTAAAACATGTATGGGAGGCCAATTATCTAAACGCATACCTAAAGATAAATTTCTTATAGCTAATACATCTTTTATTTCAGTTAAAGATTTTTTGCCTAAATTAGGAGTTTTAAGTAATTCTACTTCAGTTTTTTGAACCAAATCTCCAATATAGTGTATTGCTTCTGCTTTTAAACAATTAGCAGACCTAACGGTTAGTTCTAGATCATCAACTGAGCGAAGTAAAATAGGTTCAAACTCTGGTTTTTCTTCTTTAGTTTCCGGTTCACGAACATCTCTTAAGTCTACAAATGCTTCTAATTGATCAGATAGAATTGTAGCAGCTTGACGAATAGCTTCTTCAGGATCAATAGTTCCATTAGTTTCCATTTCAATTATTAATTTATCTAAGTCAGTTCGTTGTGCAACTCGAGCTGCTTCTACATTATATATAATTCGTTTTATAGGACTATAACACGAATCTACTAATAACTTTCCTATAGAATGTTCTCTATCTATTACATTCATTCTAGAAGAAGCAGTTACATAACCTCTACCTCTTTCTATTTTAATTCTCATAACTATTGATACATCATCATACGTTAAATTACAAATTATATGTTCAGGATTGACAATTTCTACATCACTATTATGAACAATATCAGATGCTGTTACTACACCTATTCCAGATTTGCTTAAAGTAAGAACTATCTGATCTTTTCCATATAATCTTATTGCTAACCCTTTTAAATTTAACAAAATTTCAATAATGTCTTCCTTTACTCCTTCCTTAGTACTATATTCATGAAGTACTCCTTCAATTTCTACCTCAGTTACTGCACAACCAGGCATAGAAGATAACAAAATTCTACGTAAAGCATTTCCAAGAGTATGTCCAAAACCACGTTCTAATGGTTCAAGAGTAATCTTGGCATGTGTAATACTCATATGTTCAATATTTACTAATCTAGGTTTTAGAAATTCATTTACAGAACTCTGCATTGATTCTCCTTTTCAATCTGCTTCTTATTTAGAATACAATTCAATAATTAAATGCTCATTAATTTCTGCAGATAAATCGGAACGTTCAGGAACTTTCTTAAATACACCCTCCATTTTAGATGCATTTACTTCTATCCACGATAATGTTTCTCGTTGTTCTGATAATTCTAAAGCCGCTTTTATACGAGCTTGCTTTCGTGATTTAGTATGAATACTAATAACGTCACCAGAAGATACCTGATATGATGGAATGTTTACTGTATGTCTATTTACTAAAATTGACTTATGACTAACTAACTGACGCGCTTCAGAACGTGTAGCGCCAAACCCCATCCTATAAATTACATTGTCTAAACGAGTTTCTAATAACGTTAATAAATATTCTCCAGTATTTCCTCTCAATCTAACAGCACGTTTATAATAATTTCTAAATTGTGATTCCAAAATACCATATAAACGACGAACTTTTTGTTTTTCTCGTAATTGAATACCATAATCTGATAAACGTAATTTTTTAGAACCATGTTGACCCGGAAGTTGTTCTAATTTACATTTAGAATCAATTGATCGCATGCCAGATTTTAAAAATAAATCTGTTCCTTCTCTACGAGATAACTTTAATTTTGGTCCTAAATACTTGGCCATTTTACTTCCTAATTTAAAATTTGACTATACCCTACGTTTTTTAGGTGAACGACAACCATTATGAGGAATAGGAGTAACATCAGTAATATTAGTAATACGAAAACCAATAGAATTTAAAGCTCTAATTGTTGACTCTCTTCCCGGTCCAGGACCTTTAACCATAACTTCCAAATTTTTAATACCATAATCCTTTACCATTTCTGAACAACGCTCAGCAGCTACTTGAGCTGCAAAAGGAGTCGATTTTCTAGATCCTCTAAAACCAGATCCCCCTGCAGTAGCCCAACCTAAAATATTTCCTTGCCTATCGCTAATAGATACGATAGTGTTGTTAAAAGAAGCATGAATATGTGCTATACCATCTAACACTTGCTTTTTAACACGTTTTTTAATACGAGTTGGTTCTTTTACCATAATATAAACCCTATTGATTATCTTTTCATTAATTTACGAGAACCTTTCCTAGTACGAGCATTAGTTTTAGTTCTCTGACCACGAACTGGAAGATTTTTACGATGTCTCAACCCTCGATAACAACCCAAATCTACTAAACGTTTTATATTTAAGTTAATTTCTCGACGCAAATCACCTTCAACAATAAATTTAGAAATCTCATCTCTTAACAATTCTATTTGATCTTCAGTTAAGCATTTAATTTTAATGTTTTCCGCTATGCCTATTGAGAGACAAATTAATTTAGATCGTTTTTTGCCTATACCATATATACTCATTAATGCAATAATAATATGTTTATTATCAGGAATATTGATGCCTGCAATACGTGCCACTATAAACCCCTATAAAATTTATTATTTCTTTATTAATTCATACTTTATAATAATATATTATTCAACTAACATCAAAATTAACTTAGTATAAGTTAGTATAAGTTATCCTTACAAATATTTACATCTTAAATAATATTTAACCCTGACGCTGTTTATGTTTAGGATCTGTATTACAAATAATTCGAACAACATTATTTCTACGAACGATTCTACAATTTCTGCAAATTCTTTTAACCGACGTGCGAACTTTCATGATGATTATCACCGTAATGAAAATAAACTTTTTGAATCTATTTTTAAAAACTTAAATTAGATTTTTTTAATAAAGATTCATATTGAGTAGACATGATATATGTTTGTATTTGAGAAATAAAATCTATAATTACTACGACTACAATTAGTAACGAAGTGCCACCAAAATAAAATGGAACTCCTATAAACATACGCATAAACTCCGGTATTAAACAAATAAATATCATATAAATAGAACCTAATAAAGTTAATCGTAAGGTAATTTTATTGATATACTTAGCTGTTTGTACTCCAGGTCGAATTCCAGAAATAAAAGCTCCAGACTTTTTTAAATTATCCGCTGTTTCACGGGGATTAAAGACTAATCCAGTATAAAAAAAACAAAAAAAAGTAATAGTTATTACATAAAAAAGTATATAAAAAGGTTGAGTAGGTTGTAAATAAAAAGAAATACGCATTAACCATGTCCAATGATGCCCCCCACCAAACCAAGAAACTAAAGACACAGGAAATAATATAATGCTAGATGCAAAAATCGCTGGAATAACACCCGCCATATTTAATTTTAAAGGAAGATGTGTATTCTGTTCGGAATAAACATGACGACTTCTATAGTTCCTTGCATAATTAACAGTAATTTTTCTATAACTTCTTTCAATAAATATAACAAAAAATGTTACCAAAAATATAATAACTGAAATCAATAAAAATAGTAAGAAACTTAAACTACCTTGTCTAACTTGCTCGATAGTATGTTTAATAGCAGAAGGTATGCTAGATACAATTCCTGAAAATATTATTATTGAAATACCATTACCAATACCTTTCTCAGTAATTAATTCACCCAACCACATTAAAAAAACAGTACCTGTAACTAAACCAATAACAGCAGTACAATAAAAATATATATTAGGATGAATTACTAAATGACTTATTCCTGATATATTTGGTAAACTAATGGAAACACAAAAAGACTGTAAACCAGCTAACACTAAAGTAGTATACCGTGTATACGCATTAATCTTTTTACGTCCGACTTCGCCATCTTTTTTTATTTCTATAAACTTAGGATACACTAGCGTAAGTATTTGTATAATGATTGATGCCGATATAAAAGGCATAATGCCTAATGCAAAAATTGAGGCTCTACTTAAAGCTCCTCCAGAAAACATATTAAACATTTCTACTAAAGTGCCTTGTTGATGTTGTAACAACTTGGATAATATCGAAGCATCAATACCAGGTATTGGAATAAATGATCCTATTCTAAAAACTATTAACGCAATTAAAACAAATAAAACTCTTTTCTTTAACTCACTAAACCTAGTATCAATAATTTTAGAATTCTTACCAAACTTTTTCTTTATCATAATACCTACTAATTATTCTTGAATTTTTCCACCCAAATTTTCAATCATACTACGAACACCTCTTGTAACATGTAGTCCACGAACTATTAATGGAACGGTAATTATTCCAGATAATATTATTTTAACAAAGCTAACATTTTTATTAATTATATTATATTTTTTTAATAATTCTAAATCAATTACTTGATTTGGAAATTTGTTTAATTCTGATAATCTAATCTCAATTCGATTCTTATTTTTCAAAGAAACAAACCCAAATTTCGGAATGCGTCTATAAATAGGCGTTTGTCCACCTTCAAATCTTTGATTGATTTTTCCTCCAGAACGGGATTTTTGACCTTTATGACCTCTTCCTGCGGTTTTCCCTAAACCCGATCCAATACCTCGACCTTTTCTCTTACATTTCTTTCGAGAACCAACCGACGGGGATATATTATTTAAATACATTGTATTCATACCTAATTAATAATATTTAATTTACTTTTAACATATAAGATATTTTTTTTATCATTCCCTGAATAGAAGGTGTATCTTTACGTTGAACTGTATGTCCTATATAACGTAATCCTAATCCAAATAACGTCGCTTTGTGCTTTGGTAATCGCCCTATTGCACTTTTTATTTGAGTAATATTAAGATATTTTTCCATATTATTATTTCACCAAAATGTCTTTAATTAACTTATTACGCTTAGCTGCTACCATTTCTGGAGATCTCATATTTCTTAATCCAGAAATAGTTGCTTTAACTACATTTATAGGATTAGTAGATCCATAGGTTTTAGCGAGTACATTGTGAACGCCTACTACTTCCAATACTGATCTCATAGCACCACCTGCTATAATTCCAGTACCTTCTGAAGCTGGTTTCATAAATATATTCGATCCAGTATGAGATCCAAAAATTGGATGTTGTAATGTATTGTTATTTAAAACAACATTAATCATAGTTCGACGCGCTTTTTCCATTGCTTTCTGGATAGCAGCAGGAACTTCACGAGCCTTTCCATATCCAAATCCAACTTTTCCATTTCCGTTACCTACTACTGTCAAAGCAGTAAAAGAAAAAATCCGACCACCTTTCACTGTTTTCGAAACACGATTAACAGAAATCAATTTTTCTTTTAAGTCTAGACTATTTTTTTTATCTGAATAAATTGCCATTATAGTATTTTACCTTAAAAATTTAAACCTGCCTCTCTTGCAGCATCAGCTAATGCTTTAATACGACCATGATACTGAAATCCAGAACGATCAAATGAAACGTTTCTAATACCACTCTTCAAAGCACGTTCTGCAATAACTTTTCCAACAATAGTAGCAGCTTCTTTATTACCTGTGTATTTAACTAATGATGATAATTTCTTTTCAAGAGTCGAAGCAACTACTAAAACTAAAAAATTTCTAGGAGAAATAATTTGCGCATATATGTGTTTAGGAGTACGATGCACAACTAAACGAACAGATTTCAATAACTTTAATTTACATCGGGTTTTAGTCGCTCTACGAATGCGAACTTTCTTTTTATTGACTAATAACATTTACTTCTTTTTAGCCTCTTTTATACGTACTACTTCATCATTATAACGAATACCCTTTCCTTTGTATGGTTCTGGAACTCTATAAGATCTTATATTAGCTGCTACCTGACCAACTAATTGTTTATTAATTCCTTTTATAATAATTTCTACTTGAGATGGACATTCAACAATAATGCCTTTTGGAACATAATATTTAATTACGTGAGAATAACCTAACGACATATGAACAACATTGGCATTTACTATTGTAACTCTATAACCTACACCAAATAATTTTAATTTTTTTGAAAATCCCGTAGTAACACCAATAATCATAGAATTCACCAATGATCTAGAAGTACCAGCTCGAGACCAACCTTTAGAAGAATTTTCTTTACTTTTAAATATTAAATGATTATTGACATAGGTAATTAATACATCTTTATTTACAATACAACTAAGAACATTGTTTTCTTTTTTAACTATAATGCTTTGTCCAGAAAATGAAATGTTAACATCAATAGGAACAATAACTGATTTTTTTGCTATACGAGACATATTCTTTTCCAATCAAGAAACATGACAAATAATTTCACCACCAAGACCTTCTCTACGCGCTGACTTATCCGTCATAACTCCTTTTGACGTTGAAACTATAGCTATCCCTAAGCCAGCCATAACTCTTGGCAATTTATTTTTTTTGTTATATATTCGCAAACTAGGAGAACTTATCCTTTTCACATTCTCAACTACAGGTTTACCATCAAAATATTTGAGAAATAATTCTAATTCAGGCTTATTAATACAATTTTTCACTATATAATTCTTTATATATCCTTCGTTTTTTAATACAATACTAATTGCTACTTTTAATTTAGAAGATGGCATAATTACTGACACCTTATTAGCTAATTGACTATTTCGAATTCTAGTCAACATATCTGATATAGGATCTTGTATAGTCATATATAATTCCAAAATATGTAATAAACAAATTTTACCAACTAGCTTTTTTTAAGCCAGGAATTTCGCCTTTCATTGCTGCTTCTCTTACTTTAATACGACTTAATCCGAACTTTCTTAAAAAAGCATGTGGCCGACCAGTTTGGCGACAACGATTTCTCTGACGAATAGGACTAGAATCACGAGGAAACTTTTGAAGTTTTAATACAGCATTCCAACGACTTTCCTCTGAAACTGTAGAATCAGATATAATAGCCTTCAAATGACTTCGTTTTAAAAAAAATTTATTAGCTAATTTTATACGTTTAACTTCACGAGCTTTTATAGATTTCTTAGCCATTTATAATCTTACCTCATTTTCTAAATGGAAAATTAAAAGCGGATAACAATACACACCCCTCATGATCAGACTTTGCAGTAGTAGTAATAGTAATATTCATACCTCTAATTCGATCTATTTTATCATAATCAATTTCAGGAAATATGATTTGTTCACGAATTCCAATACTATAATTCCCTCTTCCATCAAAAGATTTTTTAGATAATCCTCGAAAATCGCGAATTCTAGGAATTGCTATAATAATTAATCGCTCCAAAAAATTCCATTTTCGTTGTCCTCTCAAGGTAACTTTACATCCAATAGGATATCCTTTACGAATCTTAAAACTAGAAACTGATTTACGAGCTTTAGTTACTAATGGTTTTTGACCGGATATTTTTGTTAAATCATCAATAGCACTATCAAGAGATTTCTTATCTGATGATGCCAATCCTAAACCAATATTTAAAGTAATTTTATGAATTTTAGGTACTTGCATCACAGAAGAGTAATTAAATTTATCCATAAATTCTTTTAATATTTTAGTTTTATAATAATCATAAAAAAACGACACTATCAATACTCCAATTTACTTAATAGTAATATTATTCGATTTTAAAAATCGTACTTTTTTGTTATTCTCTATTCTAAAACCAATTCGATCTGACTTCTGTGTATGAGGATTAAAAATAGCTATATTAGAAATATGAATACTTGCTTCTATTTTAACTATTCCACCTGTTATATTTTGAGATGGAATAGGTTTTTGATGCTTTTTAATTA
Organism: Buchnera aphidicola (Melaphis rhois); assembly: GCF_005080745.1. NCBI lineage: Bacteria > Pseudomonadati > Pseudomonadota > Gammaproteobacteria > Enterobacterales > Erwiniaceae > Buchnera > Buchnera aphidicola. The sequence continues at coordinate 525,957 of NZ_CP033004.1, forward strand.
AATTCAAACCATCTATAATTACTCTATTTTTAAATAATATTTTTTTAACTATTCCAATTTTACCTTTTTCTTTACCTGCTATAATTATTACTTTATCGTTTTTTTTAATTTTAGATGCCATAATTATTTATTCTCTTTATAATACTTCTGGAGCTAACGAAATAATTTTCATAAATTTTTCATTTCTTAACTCACGAGTAATAGGACCAAAGATTCTTGTTCCTAATGGTTGATCGTTACTATTTAGTATAACACACGAATTAGTATCAAATCTGATAATAGAACCATCACTTCGCCGTATTCCTTTTTTAGTTCTAACTATTACTGCTTTAAAAACTTCTCCTTTTTTTACCTTACCTCTAGGTATAGCTTCCTTAATAGCAACTTTTATAACGTCTCCTATACCTGCATATCTGCGTTGTGAACCACCAAGAACTTTAATACACATTGCAGATCGTGCACCAGAATTATCAGCTATATTCAATATACTCTGTTCTTGAATCATGTCATATCCTATAGTAAAGAAACAAATGTCTACTTGACGTTTATAAATGACCTTATCGAAAAATACAATAACGTGAACAATACATAAAACTATGTGACATATAAAACATGAATAGCAAATATCATAATACTATTCATGTTAAAATCGAATGATATCTATCATCAAATAACAGCTTTTTTAACAATTCGAACTAAAGTCCAAAATTTCGTTTTAGATATTGGACGACATTCACGAATTTCTACTATATCTCCTAATCTACATTTATTCTCTTCATCATGAATATGTAATTTAGTTGTTCTTTTAATAAACTTTTTATATAGTTGATGCTTAATTACACGCTGAATAGAAACAATAGAAGATTTTTGCATTTTATTACTAATAACATAACCTAACAACGTTCTAATTTTTTTTTCCATTACATTTTTCCTTATTAGTTAATAAAAAATTAACTCGAGCAATATTACGGCGAACCAATCGTAATAAATGAGATTTTTGTAATTTTTTAGAAGAAAATTGTAAACGCAGACTAAATTGTTCTTGTAATAAATTATCTAATTCAATATTCAATTCTTTAATAGTTTTTTTTTTACTACTTTTATGCTCATTAAATTATCCTTTTAGTGACAAATATAGTTTTTATAGGCAATTTCGAAGACGCTAATTTGAACGCTTCTCTAGAAATTTCTTCAGATACACCACTTATTTCATATAACATCGTTCCAGGCTTTACTAAAGCTACCCAATATTCCACATTACCTTTGCCTTTTCCCATCCTTACTTCTAAAGGTTTTTGAGTAATTGGTTTATCTGGAAAAACGCGAATCCAAATTTTTCCTTGTCTTTTAACAAATCTAGAGATAGAACGCCTAGCTGCTTCAATTTGACTAGATTTTAATCGACCTCGTTCAATAGCTTTTAAACCATAAGATCCAAAACTAATATTTGAACCAATAGCATAACCTCTATTACGACCTTTATGCATTTTTCGAAACTTCGTTCGTTTTGGTTGTAACATTAGGATTTTCCCTACTTTTTGTACTTTCTTGTATGTTTTTTAAATTTAGAAAGAGATTTTTCTAATTTTGGGACAGATGTAATACCACCTAAAATTTCACCTTTAAATATCCATACTTTTACACCAATTACACCATAAGTAGTATATGCTTCAGACAAGCTATAATCTATATCAGCTCTCAACGTATGCAAAGGTACTCGACCTTCTCGATACCATTCTCTCCTTGCTATTTCTACACCTCCTAAACGTCCACTAACTTCTACCTTAATACCTTTAGCTCCTTGTCTCATTGCATTTTGTACAGAACGTTTCATAGCACGTCTGAACATGACTCTACGTTCCAACTGAGAAGTAATGTTATCAGCTACTAACTTCGCATCTAACTCTGGTTTACGAATTTCAGAAATATTTATCTGAACAGGAACTCCAGTAATATTAGTTACTGCTAATCGCAATTTTTCTACATCCTCACCTTTCTTACCTATAACTATTCCAGGACGTGAACTATATATTGTTATTCGAATACTCTTTGAAGGACGTTCAATAACAATACGAGAAACCGATGCTTTAAATAGCTCTTTTTTTAAAAATTTACGAACTCTAAAATCACTATCCAACATTTCTGCAAAATTTTTAGTATTAGAAAACCATATTGAATTCCAATGTTTAATTATACCTAACCGCATACCATTAGGATGTACTTTTTGACCCATTTACTAATTCTCCAACTATTTCATATTATCAGAAACAACTATAGTAATATGACTAGTGCGCTTCAAAATACGGTCTGAACGACCTTTGGCACGTGGCATCATTCTTTTCATAGTTGGACCTTCGTCAATAAAAATTTTTGTTATAGTCAAATCATGTGCATCAATTCCATTATTATGCTCAGCATTAGCAATAGCTGATTGTAAGACTTTCTTAAGTAATACTGAAGCTTTTTTATTACTATAAGTTAGAATACTTAAAGCGTATGGTGCTTTATGACCTCGAATTAAATTAGCTACTAATCGTATTTTTTGAGCAGAAGACCGAGCTTGACGATGCTTAGCAATAGTTTCCATATTAAATATTTCCTCTAACGTTTCTTAATCTTTTTGTCAGCAACATGACCTCGATACATACGAGTTATAGAAAACTCACCCAACTTATGCCCTACCATATCTTCAGTAATAAATATCGGAATATGTTGACGTCCATTATGTACTGCTATTGTTAAACCAATCATATTTGGGAAAATAGTCGAACGACGAGACCAAGTTCGTATCGGTTTTTTATCGCGATTTTTAACAGCTTTATCAACTTTTTTAAACAATGAAATATCAATAAAAGGCCCTTTCTTAAGAGAACGCGGCACTGTATTTACTCCTTAAACTATTTATTACGATTTTTTATAATAAATCGATCAGTTCGTTTATTTCTTCTAGTTTTTTTACCTTTAGTTTGTAATCCCCATGGACTAACTGGATGCTTTCCAAAATTTCTACCTTCACCACCTCCATGAGGATGATCTACCGGATTCATTGCAGTTCCTCTAACAGTAGGACGTACCCCAAGCCAACGAGAAGCACCAGCTTTACCTAATACTCTTAACATATGCTCCTCATTTCCAACCTCACCAATAGTTGCTCTGCATTTCGATTCTAATTTTCTTATTTCTCCAGAACGTAATCTTAATGTGACATATTTATCTTCTTTAGAAATTAATTGAACACTTGAACCTGCTGATCTAGCTATTTGCGCACCTTTTCCAGGTCTCATTTCTATATTATGAATGATTGTTCCAACAGGAATATTTTGTAACGGCAACGTATTACCTACTTTAATATCAGATAATACACCTGACATAATTTTAGAACCAACGTGTAAACCTTTAGGTGCTAAAATATATTTCCGTTCTCCATCATTATATAAAATTAAAGCAAGATTCGAAGATCGGTTTGGATCATATTCTAGTCGTTCAACAGTAGCAGGAATATTGTCTTTATTTCTTTTAAAATCAATAATTCTATAAGATCTTTTATGTCCTCCTCCTATGTGGCGAGTTGTAATATGTCCATGATGATTTCGACCTCCACTCTTTTTTTTCTTTCTTAAAAGAGGAGAAAAAGGCTTACCTTTATGTAAATCAGAATTGACTAATTTAACAACATGACGGCGACCAGGAGATGTTGGTTTACATTTAATAATGGTCATATATTATTTCCTCCTTTATGTATTACTTTACTCTATATGTCCAATAAAATTAATATTTTGCCCTTTCTTTAAAGTAATATATGCTTTTTTCCAATTACTCAAAGAACCCGTACGGCCGTTTTTACGTTTTTTTTTACCCTGAACAATCAATGTATTAATACGATGCACCTGTATTTTAAACATCTGTTTTAAAGTTTGCTTAATTTCATGTTTAGTAATATGAATAGGAACTTGTACTACTACAGTATTAAATTTTTCCGAAGAGATAGAAGACTTCTCAGAAATATGAGGTGAGAGAAATACTCTTAAACATTGCTGAACACTAATCATAACAATAACTTCTCCACTTGTTTAATAGCTTCGGAAGTGATGATAATATTTTTAAACGTAATTAAACTTACTGGATTAATACAATTAGTACTCTTAATATCTACTTTATATAAATTTCGTGAGGCTAAAAATAAATTTTTATCTTGTACTTTCGTTACAATTAAAACATCAAACACTGGTATAGATTTTAATTTATCTAATAACAACCTAGTTTTAGGTTCATTTACAAAGAATTTTTCAAAAATAAACAATCGATTCTGACGAATTAATTCAGAAAAAATACTTTTTAAAGCACCTCGATACATTTTTTTATTGATTTTTTTGTAAAAATCTTTAGGTTTAGCTGCAAAAGTAACACCACCAGATCTCCAAATAGGACTTCTCAAGGCACCAGATCTTGAACGTCCTGTACCTTTTTGTCTCCAAGGTTTTTTACCTGATCCAGATACTTCTGATCGACTTTTTTGTGATTTAGTTCCTTGTCGAATACCAGATGAATAAGAGACAATAACTTGATGTACCAATGCTTCGTTGAAATTACAATTAAAAATAATATCAGATACATGAATCACACCCTTTTTATCTCTAAGTGCTAATTCCACTATATTTTACTCCTTTTGATTTAACTGCTGGTTTAACAATAAGATCACTTCCTTGATAACCTGGAACAGAACCTTTAACTAAAAGTAAATTTCGGTTCAAATCAACTCTAACTATATCTAAATTTTGTACTGTCACACGATGGTTTCCCAAATGACCAGCCATTTTTTTACCTTTAAAAACTCTTCCAGGTGTTTGATTTTGTCCAATAGAACCAGGAGCTCGATGAGATAAGGAATTACCATGACTAGCATCTTGAGTACAAAAATGCCATCTCTTAACTGTACCACAAAATCCTTTTCCTTTAGATTTTCCAACTACATCAACTTTACTTAAATTTGAAAATAAATTTAAATCTAAGGCTTGTCCTATTTTAAAATTTGATGTATTTTTAGTAATACGAAACTCCCATAAACCACGCCCAACTTTTGCTCCAGATCGTAAAAAATGTCCAATTTCTGATTTAATTAATTTATTATTATTTTTAGTTCCAGTAGTAACTTGAATAGCATTATAACCATCAGTCCCTACATTTTTAATTTGAATAATACGATTTTCCTGTATTTCAATTACAGTTACTGAAATAGACACACCATCTTCTGTAAAGATACGCGTCATTCCTATCTTTTTACCGATTAAACCAATCATGTGTTATTGAATCCCTTTAATCATTTACTTATACAATTAACCCAAACTAATTTGAACATCTACACCAGCAGCGAGATCTAATCGCATCAAAGCATCAACAGTTTTTTCAGTAGGTTCAACAATATCAATGAGTCGTTTGTGTGTTCGAATTTCATATTGATCACGAGCATCTTTATTTACATGAGGAGAAATCAGTATAGTAAATCGTTCTTTGTGTGTTGGAAGAGGAATAGGTCCACGAACTTGCGCTCCAGTTCTTTTAGCTGTTTCAACAATTTCTGAAGTAGACTGATCAATTAATCTATGATCAAAGGCTTTAAGACGAATGCGTATTCTTTGGTTCTTCTGCATAAAACCAAAACTCCTATAATGTAGAAATTGTAAAACGTTTTTATTTTTAATTTTAAAAAAATATGCTAATATTAATTTTAGATTTATAAAAACATTTTTTAAAAACAATGCAATATATCACTAAAAAAAAATGTTCTAAATTATTGAAATAATATATTTAGTAATTTAAATACATATAAGTTCAAGCATAAACAAATTACACAACATTGTTAAAATTTAGTAATCATAGCATGTTATAAATATTATATTCATGTATATTTAATAAATATTGTAAACACTAAATAAAATTTAAATGATAAAACGTCCATATCATATTATTATAAAGCATGAAGTAAGAAAATTCATTATTTTTTTATCATTTATCTCATAAAGATATATTGTTTATCTCAAAGTATATAACTTCAATTAAAATTATGTGATATAAAACGAAAAATCAAGAAAAGAGCTAAGTTCTAATTTCTTTTCTTGACTTAATATCTTTAATATATATTATATAATAAATTTTATTATCTAATTAATAATTCTAACTACAATTCCAGCACCTACGGTTCTTCCACCTTCTCGAATCGCAAAACGCAATCCATCAGACATTGCAATAGGGTGAATTAACGTAACTACCATTTTTACATTGTCTCCTGGCATAACCATCTCTATTCCTTCTGGAAGTTCAACATAACCTGTTACATCTGTAGTACGAAAATAAAATTGCGGTCTATAACCTTTAAAAAACGGCGTATGACGCCCTCCTTCTTCTTTAGATAATACATATACCTCAGATTCAAATTTTATATGAGGAGTAATGGTACCTGGCTTTGATAAAACTTGACCTCTTTCAATATCATCGCGTTTAGTCCCTCGCAATAATACTCCAACATTTTCCCCTGCTCGGCCTTCATCTAATAGCTTTCGAAACATTTCTACGCCAGTACATATAGTCTTAGAAGTAGGTTTAATACCTACTATTTCTACTTCTTCACCTACTTTTATTATACCCCTTTCTACACGACCAGTAACTACTGTTCCACGACCTGATATAGAAAAAACATCTTCTATAGGAAGTAAAAATGGTTGATCAATTGATCTTTTCGGTTCAGGAATATAAGTATCTAAAATATTGGCTAAATCAATAATTTTGCTTTCCCATATACAATCTCCTTCTAATGCTTTTAAAGCAGAACCTCGTATAATCGGGGTTTTATCACCAGGAAAATCATATTGAGTCAACAAATCACGAACTTCCATCTCTACTAACTCAAGTAGTTCTTCGTCATCTACCATGTCACATTTATTTAAAAACACAACAATATAAGGAACTCCAACCTGTCTTCCTAATAAAATATGTTCACGAGTTTGAGGCATAGGACCATCTGTAGCTGCTACTACTAAAATTGCACCATCCATTTGAGCAGCTCCAGTAATCATGTTTTTTATATAGTCAGCATGACCAGGACAATCTACATGAGCATAATGTCTTAAAGAAGTATCATATTCTACATGAGAGGTATTGATAGTTATTCCTCGTGCTTTTTCTTCAGGAGCATTATCAATCTGGTCAAACGCCCTCGCAGATCCTCCATACTTTTTTGCTAAAACAGTAGTTATAGCTGCTGTTAGGGTAGTTTTACCATGATCAACATGACCAATAGTTCCAACATTTATATGAGGTTTTAAACGATTAAATTTTTCTTTAGACACAACTTTATTTCCCTTTAAAAAAATATTTATAACAATACAAAATTAAAGTTATCTATTTTCTCTTTGTTCAATAATAGAATTCGCTATATTTCTTGGAGCCTCTAAATATTTTAAAAATTCCATTGAATAAGAAGCTCTACCTTGGGTTTGTGAACGTAAATCAGTTGCATAACCAAACATTTCAGAAAGTGGTACTTGAGCGGAAATAATTTTTCCCATTAATAAATCTTTCATTCCTTCGATTATTCCTCTTCTTCGGTTTAAATCACCTATTACATCACCCATATATTCTTCTGGAGTCTCGACTTCAACTTTCATAACCGGTTCTAACAATACTGGTTTTGCATTTTTAAAAGCACTTTTAAATGCTAATGAAGCAGCTAACTTAAACGCAATTTCAGAAGAATCAACATCATGATAAGAACCAAAATGTAAACGCACTCCAATATTAACAACAGGGTATCCAGCTAAAGGACCGCTATTTAATTGTTCCTGAATTCCTTTATCAATAGCAGAAATATATTCTCCCGGAATGACTCCACCCTTAATATCATTTATAAATTTATAATTTTCTCCGTTAGGTTTCAAAGGAAATAAGTCAATTACGACGTGCCCATATTGACCTCTTCCACCAGATTGTTTTATATATTTTCCCTCAATATCTTTTACATTATTTTTAATAGTTTCACGATAAGCCACTTGAGGCTTTCCTATGTTGGCACTAACACTAAACTCCCTTTTCATTCTTTCAATAATAATTTCTAAATGTAATTCTCCCATTCCCGATATAATTGTTTGATTAGATTCTCGATCTGTACATACTCGAAAAGAAGGATCTTCTTTTGCTAATCTACTTAGAGCAATACCCATCTTTTCCTGATCTGCTTTAGTTTTTGGTTCAATAGCTATAGAAATAACTGGATCAGGAAAATCCATTTTTTCCAGTATAACCAAATGATTTGGATCACATAAAGTATCACCTGTCGTTACATTTTTTAAACCAATAGCTGCAGCTATATCTCCCGCTCTTACTTCTTTTATTTCTTCTCTTTTATTTGCATGCATTTGCACAATACGTCCAAAACGTTCTTTTCTCTGCTTAACAGAATTAAATACTGTATCGCCAGAACTAACTACACCTGAATACACTCTAAAAAAAGTTAAATTGCCAACAAATGGATCTGTAGCAACTTTGAATGCCAATGCAGAAAAAGGCTCTTGATCATTCGCATTGCAAGAGATTGAAGTACTTTTTGTATTTTGTGACATTCCTCTAATAGATTTAATATCATTAGGGGAAGGTAAAAAATCAATTATCGCATCTAATAAAGCTTGAACACCTTTATTTTTAAAAGCAGATCCACAAGTAACAGGAATAATTTCATTATTTAAAGCTCGTTCACGTAATGCAACTTTTATTTCTTTTTCAGATATTGTTTCACCTGTTAAATACTTTTCCATCAACACTTCATCATTTTCCACTGCAGCTTCAATAAGATTTTGATGCCATTTAATAGATAACTTCTTCAAATTAGAAGGAATATCTCCATAAGTAAACGTAATTCCTTGATCTACGTTATTCCAATGAACTGCTTTCATTTTTATTAAATCAACTACCCCAATAAAACTATCTTCTGATCCAATAGCTAATTGGATAGGAACAGGATTAGCACCTAGTTTAATTTTAATTTGTTTAATTACATTAAAAAAATTCGCACCTATACGATCCATTTTATTTATAAAAGCAATTCTTGGAACATTATATTTATTTGCTTGTCTCCATACTGTTTCCGACTGAGGCTGAACTCCACCGACAGCACAATATACCATAACGACGCCGTCTAATATTCTCATAGATCTTTCTACTTCTATAGTAAAGTCTACATGTCCAGGAGTATCAATAATATTAATTCTATGAGGTAAAAATTGTTTAGCCATACCTGACCAAAAAGTAGTAGTTGCTGCAGACGTTATAGTAATCCCCCTTTCTTGTTCCTGTTCCATCCAATCCATAGTGGCTGCACCGTCGTGTACTTCACCGATCTTATGATTAATGCCTGTATAAAATAAAATACGTTCAGTAGTAGTTGTTTTTCCAGCATCTATATGAGCACTAATTCCTATATTTCGGTACTGTATTATTGGTGTCGTACGTCCCATTATATTCCTCTAATTTTAAATTTTTATATAGTAAATCTTTATATACAAATAAAAAATTAATTATAAGTTAATTAATATTTACACATATTTTATTAATTACCAACGATAATGTGCAAAAGCTTTATTAGCTTCTGCAATACGATGTACCTCTTCTCGTTTTTTTACAGCAGATCCTTTATTATCTACTGCATCTAATAATTCATTTGCTAATCTCAAAGACATAGACTGATCAGTACGTTTTCTAGCAGCATCTACAATCCATCTCATAGCTAGCGCATATCTCCGGACAGAGCGAACCTCTACTGGCACTTGATATGTCGAACCACCAACACGACGAGACTTTACTTCAACAACAGGACGAACATGTTCTAACGCTAAATCAAATGATTCTAATTCACTTTTCTTAGTATGTTGAGATAAAATTTGTAACGCATCGTACACTATTTCTTCTGCAATTGATTTTTTCCCATTAACCATTATTATATTAATGAACTTGGCAATAATTTCAGAAGAAAATTTAGGATCTGATAAAATTTTTCGATGCCTAACAACACGACGCCTTGGCATAATAACACACTCCAATCAATTCTTATTTAAAATTAACTCTTGTTTATTGTTCAAAATTTCTATATAACTAATTTATTATACACAAATACTATTATGATTTTTGTTTTTTTACTCCATATTTAGAACGCCCCTGTTTTCTATCCTTTACACCAGAACAATCCAAAGCTCCTCTAATAACATGATATCGCACTCCTGGTAAATCCTTTACTCTACCCCCTCGAATTAATATCACTGAATGCTCTTGTAAATTATGACCTTCACCTCCAATGTAAGAAGTAACTTCAAAACCATTTGTTAATCGAACCCTGCATACTTTACGTAATGCAGAATTAGGCTTCTTTGGAGTAGTGGTATATACTCTAATGCACACACCTCTTTTCTGAGGACATTTATTTAAAGCGGGAACATTACTTTTCACTATTTTACGTAAACGAGGCTTACGAACTAATTGATTGACTGTAGCCATATTACTCCTAATTATTAAGCATTAGAAATGCTTATTTATATTAATTAATACGTACAAATACAAAAATAATTGTGATTAAAATAATACGATTTTGTTTATAACATTTGTTTTACCAAGACATTTGCTTTTTATGTTTCTTAGTTAAATAAACAAATTGTACATAATCAATGACATTCACTTTATAAGAAATTATTTTTTGAATGCCACGAGCATAAACATCTTGTTTTATAGCATATAATACTATTGGAATAGACAATAATTTTTTAAGAAATATATTGTCATTCACTGAAAGTATTACACTATCTTGTAATACAACTACGTCATCATTAGATCTTAACAGATCTATTAATAGTATCATATTAATTTCGAAAGGAGAACGCATTAAAATATGTAACATATTTTATTATTCCTTAAAAACTAATAATTACATCATGTTTTTCTAACTTTTCGCGTATACATTTTCTGCTTATGATAGAAACATTTAAACAAAAATTACACTTATCAAACAAACCCCGTTCAACTAATGAATCTTTGCAATAATATAAATTATTAATTTCAAAAAAGGGTAATACTCCAAATGAAGACACATAATTATGAGATAAAATACATTCTGGATTCTGATTTTTCATTAACTGAAACACACCATCTCCAATAAAAAAAATAGAAATGTTTTGATTAACCATAGAAATAGACAATACAGCATCTAATCCTTCACGACTTAAACTAACACCATAAGGTACACGATAAAAAATAAAAGCAATATTTTTCATTAAATTAATCACTAAAACTGTATAATACGGTCACTTTTTTCTATATATTTTGCTAATTCACTCAAACCAGTAAAACAAAAAAAAGAGTTTATAGCATCATGTTTTTTTAAAACTTCGTCATCATTATTTGTGTTATTAACAATTCCTCTTCTAGATGCTGCACTAATACATACATTTAATTTGACAGAACATACATGATATAAATCTATCCATTTTTCTACTAAATTATATTCACGAGAAGGAAAAGAAACTAATTTTTTAGCATTTAATACTCCATCACAATGAAAAAAAATACTTAATAATTTATTTTTAGTAATTATAATTGCCCTAGAAAATAAAAGAGCAGTAGAAGCATTTTGAGTACCATAAGGAGGGCCGGTTACTAACAACGTATAATACATTTTATTACTCTATTTTATTCTTTAATAATTATAATATTACTCTATATATAGAATATTACATTTTCATTATACATTAGATTTGATGTCAATCAATTCTATATCAAATATCAAAGTAGAATTACATGGTATACCAGGTGTCTTTTTTTCCCCATATGCTAATGATGGTGGGACAATCAATTTAATTTTTCCTCCTTTTTTTATATATTTCAACCCTTCTTGCCATCCCAATATCACACTATTTACAGGAAATGATAATGGTTTTCCACTCTTATAAGAATTATCGAATTCATGACCATTAATAAATGATCCAACATAATGTACAGTAACAATATCATCTTTATGTATATTCGATCCAATACCCTTTCTTTCTATAAAAAACACTAAACCTGATCGGGAATGTTGAACATTTTTTTTTGTTAACATTTTTTTAATATATTTCTCCCCTAGAATAGCGTTTACTTTTGCTTCCTTAATTGTTATTTCCTTTTCTAATGTTAACAATCTTTGCTCTAATCGATTGAGTATTTGAGAAATTTCACTATCCGATAATTTAGATTCAAAAAAAATTGAATCTCTAATTCCTGACAACAACACATTCTTATTTAAATATACCCCTAATTTATTTTGGTCTGAAAAAAAATTATTTATATAATGTCCTAAAGATACACCCAATGCATAAGACGATCTATTACTATCACTTTTAAAATCTTTGTTATTAAAAGTATGTACCTTAAATGAATTAACTTCAAAACCCATCACTTCAGAGTAAACTGTAAAAATAAAAAAAGAAACAGCTATTATCATTCCTTTAAGTAAAAATGAGAACATCGTCTCCCCACAAGTTAAAATATTATATTTAATTAAATTAAATTATTACTAAATATTTCAATAATACTTTTATACAACATGTATAAACTGTAATTATTACGTAAAATATATATCTATTCTAACTAAAACAATAAAAATTTTAAAAATTGATATTAAATGTATACTTTAGAAATATAATATAAAATATCTAACATAACAGAATAAATTAAACAATTTATACAAAATTTAAAAATATATTAACATTAAAATAATTAAACTAAAAAACTAAAATTCATTGGAATATTTGTAAATATGCTTAATAAAAACTATTAATTTTCAAATTAATACGATAAATACATTCATATAAATTAATTTTCAATAAAAATTTTCTAAATAGATAGGTAATAAAAGTAAAATTTATCTAAAGTCTAATAAAATATATAATATATTAATTACTGACAACTAACAAAATATACTACCAATATTTTATGCAACATCAACATAAACATAAACAACTGATCCTAATTTCTATTTTACATAATGATATATAATAATTTAAAAAGTTTGAAGATAAGTTTCTTAGTCTCAGATAATGTTATATATTTCTTATATGCTATAACAATGATTGCTTAACAAAGTATATTTAAAAAAAA
>NZ_CP033004.1:539194-549832 GCF_005080745.1 Buchnera aphidicola (Melaphis rhois)
ACGTCAAACATTATTAAAAATAAATTATTTAATATAATAAAATCTTATTTTATTAAATAACTATAAAAATTACTTTTCTCTATTAAATAAAAATAAAATTTTCACGTTCTTGATGTTTATTGAAATATATAGGAATTTAAAATAATGAGAAAAAAAAATCTTATTGGACTGACTTTTATTAGTTTTTGCTCATATGCTTTAACAGGAGCATTAATTGTCGTTACTGGAATAATTTTAGAAAACGTATCTAAATATTTTGGAGTATCTATTACTAATATGAGTAATACTTTTACTTTTTTAAATGCCGGAATTTTAATTTCTATTTTTTTAAATTCATGGCTAATAGATATTTTAAAATTAAAAAATCAACTAGTTATCGGATTCATACTCACAATAATAGCTATATGGATACTAATATTCAACCAACACAAACTAATATTATTTTCTTTTAGTATATTTCTATTGGGAATGGTTAGTGGAGTAACTATGTCTATAGGTACTTTTTTAATTACTCATCTATATACAGGAAGCAAAAGAGCTTCTTTATTATTACTAACTGATTCTTGTTTTAGTATGTCAGGTATTATTTTCCCGATAATTTCAACATTGTTAATGTCTCACCACATTACATGGTATTGGATTTATCCATTGATAGGAATACTTTATCTCATTATATTTATTTTAACATTAAGTTTGAATTTTCCTGTTATAAATCATATAACAAAAAAAAACAAATACACAAAAGAATGGAATATTTCTATTTTCTATCTATCAATATCGGCGTTGTTATATATATTAGGACAATTAAGTTTTATTTCATGGATTCCCGAATATATTACAAAATCTATTGATTTACATATTACTCAGGCTGGAACATTAGTCAGTAATTTTTGGATGTCATACATGATAGGAATGTGGTCGTTCAGTTATATACTAAAATATTTTAATCTAAAAAATATACTCATATACCTAACTGGCATATCTACACTGTTAATGTATATGTTTAATAATATTTATAGCTATAATTTATTAAAACTCACCATAATTTTATTAGGATTTTTTTCTAGCGCTATATACACTATTATCATTACATTAGCTTCCCATCAAACAAAATTACCCTCTCCACAAATCATTAATTTCATTTTGACAAGCGGAACAATAGGAACACTATTAACTTTTATAGTTACTGGTCCAATCGTAAAAAATTATGGATTTATTTCAGCATTAATTACATCCAACATACTATACGGAATAGTATTTATTCTATCTATACTATTAAAATTGCACTACAAGCCAAAATATTAAATTAATCCTATTGCTTTTTTTACTTTGTTTAATAACTTATCCGCTCGAAGACAAGCTCTAGAAGAACCATAATATAATATATTCTCTAAATATTCTTCATTTTGTCTATAATAGAAATATGAAGATTGTAATCTTATTAAGATATCAGATATAATTTCAATTATATCTGATTTAAATTGTCTATACGATTTTCCAGAATATTCTATTTCTAAATCAGAAATTGTTTTATCTGTTAAACCAGAAAGAACGTTAAGTAAATTAGATATTCCTTTTTTATTTGTCATATCATAATGAATGCTATGAGGATTATTTGAATCAGTAACAGCTGATTGTATTTTTTTTGAAACACTATTGATACTATCTAATAGGAAAATTACATTATTCTTATTAGAGTCAGATTTAGACATTTTTTTACATGGATTTAATAATGATAAAATATTAGAACCATGCTTTACCATATATCTGACAGGAACAGTAAATATGTTTCCATAATATGAATTAAATCGTCGTGCGATATTCCTGGTCAGTTCTAAATGCTGCGATTGATCTTTCCCAATAGGTACAATATCAGTTTTATATAACAAAATATCAGATGCCATTAAAATTGGATAATTAAATAATCCAGAGTTAACATTTTTATTACCTTGAAAATATTTATCTTTAAATTGGGTCATCCTGGATAATTCTCCATAATAAGTATAACATGTTAATAACCAACATAATTGGGAATGCTGATGTACTTGTGATTGAAGAAAAATAATACTTTTATATGGATCAAATCCACAAGCTAAATATAAAGCAATAGTATCTAATACATCTCTTCTAAGTTCTTTAGGAGAACGTCGGGTAGTAATAGCGTGCAAATCGGCAATACAATATAAACATGTATGAGTGTCTTGCATTTTTATCCATTGACGCATAACACCAATATAATTACCTATAGTTAACTGACCTGATGGTTGTATAGCACTAAATAAAACCTTATTAATATCATTCACTATTTAATTCCACATAAAATGTCGAAAATTTATACATAACTATATTTTATACTTTTTAAACAATTGTTTTAACTAGTTTAATTTATGACGCATATCATTAATAATTTTTTTGTAATTCTTCGCCTTAAAAATAGCAGAACCAACGACAAAAATATTTACTCCGAAAGATGCTATTTCTTTCAAATTATCCAAGTTTATCCCTCCATCAACTTCTAAAAGAACATTTTTATGACTATTATCTATTAATTTACGTACTTGAAGCAATTTTTTAAACGTAGATGGTATAAAATTTTGTCCAGAAAAACCAGGATTAACAGACATCAATAAAATTATATCTAATTGATCCATAACATATTCTAAAATATTTAAAGAAGTAGCAGGATTAATACCTAATCCTACTTTGCAACCACAACTTTTAATTAAATTTAATGACCGATGTAAATGATTGGTTGATTCTGGATGAATGGTAATAAAATCAGCACCTGCATCAGAAAATTGAACTATTAAATCATCTACTGGACTAACCATTAAATGAACATCAATAATCGACGTAATTCCATAATTTCGAATAGACTTTAGCACCATAGGTCCAAACGTTAAATTAGGAACATAATGATTGTCCATAACATCGAAATGAATAATATCCCCTCCTGCTTCTAATACATTTCTAATTTCGTCTCCTAATCGTGAAAAATCTGCAGATAAGATTGAAGGTGCTAACCATGAGGTTTCCATTATTTTTCCTAAAAAAATTTTTATTAAACTTAACCAAAAACTATTATATTAAAACTTACGTATAAAATTAGAAAATATCTTAAGATATTAATAATAATAACTAAAACTAACAATAGATTTCTATAATTTTATAAAAATAACGCTGTTTAATAATAAATATAAAATAAAGACAATGTATTTTTTAAAAGTTACTAAATATTAACTATTAATTATTTTCAAAATGCCATATAAAATAGTTTTCATAGAATGTGTCCTTTAAAATAATATATTTTCATATAAGTATTAATTAATATTTCAAAATGAAATAACAAAACCTATTATCGACAACGATTAATAGCTGAAATCAATATATCGTCCTTTATATTAGAATAAATCACAGCTTTTCCTATAGATACTGGTAATACCAATCTTATCATTCCCGAAGTAACCTTTTTATCCCTCAAAAAATTCGAAAAATAAGAACTAAAATCCATATTTTTAGGCCCTTTTGTTGGCAATCCAACTCGATGTAATAAATTAATAATCCTATTTTTTTCAAAAGTACTTAACCACCCTAACAAACAAGAAGTTTCAGCTGACATAGCTATTCCGACAGCTACTGCTTCTCCATGTAACCATATTCCATATCCTAAATAAGTTTCAATTGCATGACCAAACGTATGACCTAAATTTAATAATATCCTAGAACCATTTTCCCTTTCATCTTGCTCCACTATCATTTTTTTAATTTTACAACATTTTTTAATACAATAAGATATTTTTTTTACATCTAATTTTAGTATAAAATCAATATTTTCTTCTAACCAATTAAAAAACATGCTATCAAAAACAATAGCATATTTAATAACTTCTGCAATTCCAGATATCAATTGATCTTTAGGAAGAGTAGACAAATAATCAAGATTTACAATAACAGATACTGGTTGCCAAAACGAACCGATCATATTCTTTCCAAGAATATGATTGATGGAAGTTTTCCCACCAATAGAAGCATCAACCTGAGATAAAAAAGTAGTCGGGATTTGTATAAATCTTACTCCTCGTTGATATATCGATGCAACAAAACCAGTTATATCACCAACTACACCCCCTCCTAGAGCAATTAAAGTAGTATCTCTTCCATGTAATTTTTTTAATAACTCTGATACAATATATTCCATTGAACCTACATTTTTAGTAACTTCACCATCAGGTAAAATAACATAATCTACCTTAATTTCCATTTTATTTAAATAATAATTAATATTACTTTTCCACATATTAGCTACTATGTTATTAGTAACTAACATAGCCTGATCACCAGGTTTTAATGGAAAAAAAATATTCTCTATTTCAAATATAGACGATCCAATATTAATAAAATAACTTCGATTACCTAAAAATACTTCTATTTTTTCCAAAATTAATATATCCTAAAATTTTTAAATAATAACATTATTAAACTAGTTTTTATTTAGCAAACGAATAATATAAAATACTACTGACTTAACACTCTTTTCATCCATTTTTACGATAATATCTGCTATTTCTTCATATAAAGGACTTCTCTCAATAGCTAATGACTCTAAAATTGTTTTTACAGGCATATCATTTATTTGCAATAAAGGCCTTTTTTTATCTTTTTTAGTTCTTATTAATTGTTTTTCTACAGTAGCATCTAAATATACTACAATACCTCGAGATGATAATTTGTTCCTAGTTTCTTTCGATGTAATTGCACCGCCTCCTGTAGCTAATACAATACCGTGTTTACTAGTAAGCTCTCCAATGATTTTTCGCTCGCGTTCTCTAAATCCTGATTCACCTTCTACATCAAATACCCAACTTATATCAGCGCCAGTTCGTTTTTCAATTTCTTGATCAGAATCATAAAATTCCATATTCAATTGTTGAGCTAACTGGCGACCAATAGTGCTTTTCCCCGCGCCCATAGGTCCAATTAAAAATATGTTTCGTTTTTCTGCCATTTTTTTAATATTATTTTATTAAGATAATTTGTTAGCGATAACCATGCTCAGTGTTACTGAACTGGCAGGAGATAAAATTTTAATTAAATATTTAAGTTAAGTTCAATACCTAATATTTTCTTTAAACAAAAACTAAATATCACTTGAAACATTTGAAAAATATTAATATAAACATTAAATAAAAAGATATTATAAATATGAACCGTTAAAGAATATTTCTGAATAATAATTAATTTTATATATTAAATAAATTATAAAAACTGAACAAAATTTTAAAAGTATCGATATTATTACTGCATAAAAAATACAATAACCTAAAGTTACATCATTTTATAATGAGACAACAATAGTTTTTTAATAAAAAAATAAAAATATTAAAAATAATGATATTTAATTGCAGATCCTAAAACAGAATGCCTTATTTTTGATAAAATATTATTTAAAAAAATTTAATATAAATAAAAATTTGTACTATTCCATTATATTAATATTATTTTTTAGATAACTTATTAATGTTGTCTAAAAATGTTTTTTGTTTTCTAATATTTATTGTATACTATAAACTATTTAAAACAGGATATATTACAATTTTTTAAAAAACATAATCGGTGAGATGTCCGAGAGGCTTAAGGAGCACGCTTGGAAAGCGTGTATACGAAATACGTATCAAGGGTTCGAATCCCTTTCTCACCATAATAATATCTTTTACATTAATAAAAATAACATAAATATTATTTAATATATCTTTAAATAAATATATTAATTTAAATCTAATAAAGTAGAATCTAAAGCAACTTTTATCATTTTATCTAAGCTAGATTCTCGATCTTGAAAGGTGATTCGACTTTTTTTAATGATATGATCAGATACTGTACAAATGGACGCCGATTTTATTCCAAACTCTGCAGATATACTATATAATCCAGCTGTTTCCATTTCTAAACCAATAATATTATATCGCTTCATAATTTGTACAATATCATAATTATTATTATAAAATAAGTCCGTTGAGAAAAAGTTTCCGATATGAACTGGAATACCTAAATTTTTAGAAGAAGACACTAAATTGCAAACTAAATCAAAATTTGCAACAGCAGAGAAATTATTATGTTGAAATTGTGATTTATTTATATTAGAGTCAGTTGAAGCACCTAAACAAATAATAAGATCATAAAGATCTATGTTATTACACACAGTTCCACATGTACCAATACGAACAATTTTTGATACATTATATTCTGTAATCAGTTCCTGAACATAAATCAAACACGAAGGTATTCCAATGCCATGACTCATAATAGAAATACGTCTTCCTTTGTAATATCCAGTGAATCCTAACATTGAACGAACGTTAGTAACTTCTATGACGTTATCTAAATAGTTTTTTGCAATATATTTTGATCGAATAGGATCACCAGGCATAAGAACGAAGTCAGAAAAATCTTTTTTCTTCGCATTAATATGAGGGGTTGTCATATTATACTCCTACTTTTTAATGAAATTATAATAACAATTGCAATAATCTTATAGCTTAAGAAACATCTCTTTCCCAAATTTCATTGGAGATAGGTTAAAATATTTTGCCAATGTTTGAGCTATATCTGCAAAGGTATCACGATGTCCTAAAAACTTCGGTGTTATCGTGGGCCAATATACCAATATAGGAATATTTTCTCTTGTATGATCACTACCTATCCATGTAGGATCGCATCCATGATCTGCAGTAATAATTAAAATATCATCTTTTTCTATTAACTGTAACAATTCCGGTAAGCGTCTATCAAACCATTCTAAACCTTTGGCATATCCAGAAACATCGCGTCTATGCCCCCATGAAGAATCGAAATCTACAAAATTAACGAAAACAATGGTATTATGTCGTGACATTTTTACTTCTAATAAAGTAGAATTAAATAAATCTGATAAACCTTTTGCATAAACTTGTCTTGTAATTCCCTCTCCCGAATAAATATCTGAAATTTTACCTATTGAAATTACTGTTCCACGTTGTTCGTCAACTAATTTTTTCATAACAGTAACATCATGAGGCTTAACTGAAAAATCTCGCCTATTTCCTGTGCGATGAAAATTAAATTTTTTATTACCAATAAACGGCCTAGCAATAACCCGAGCAATATTTACCTTTTCATTATCCAATATTTTCCTAATAGTATTACAAAGTACGTACAACTTTTCTAAACCAAATACATTTTCATGACAAGCAACTTGAAATACCGAATCAATAGAAGTATAAAAAATAGGTTTTTTTGTATTTATATGCTCTTCCCCAAATTCGTCTAATATCGATACACCAGATGAATGACAGTTACCTAATACTCCAGACAAATTGCATTCGCTAACAATTTTATCCAATAAATGTTTCGGAAAACTATTGTATACATCACTAAAATAATCCCAATCATATAACACCGGTACTCCAGCTATTTCCCAATGTCCTGAAGACGTATCTTTTCCAGAAGAAATTTCACTGGCATAAGCATAACTCCCTAAAATTTCTTGACTTTCCTTAATTCCAAATACATTCTTTCCTATCGATTTTTTAGCAGCATGTACTAATCCCATAGAAACTAAATTAGGTATATACAATGGTCCTATACGGCCATTATTAGCTTTTCCCAAATAACACCACTTAACTATATTTCCAAATGTGTTAGACCCTACATCATTAAATTTATGCGCATCACTAGTCGAACCAATTCCAAAAGAATCTAAAACTACAATAAATGCGCGCTTCATATAATCTCCATACTTACATTTCATTAAACTACTGCAATCAAATATATTCAATTAAAACACTTAATGTATTTCTTATAACACTACCAAAACGTTATACTGTATTATAGTACAAAAATAACTAAACATATTATATATAAATTTTGTAAATTCTATCTTTTTGAAACTTATGAACTAAAAACGTATTAATAATATCATTTAAAACACATCATCTAATTTACAAATAATATTAAAATCATAAATAGTATTTATTTATAAATTTTCTTTAAAAAATATAAACTATATAATTTAAATACATGTTATACATGCTATAAAATAAATAAACTTATCTCTTAATTCCTATTTAAGTTAATCAGAGAATTTTATAAAAATAATAAAATATATATCTAAATTATCAATAAAATAATTATAAAAACATACATATCAAACAACATAGATTAAACATTTTTACTATAATATTTTTACTATATCAATAACTATAAAATAAAATTCCCTATTAACAACGTAAGTCTTTATCAAAAGAAGTTTTTGCTTTTTTTGTATCCAATAAATTAATTTAATATACATTATGTAAAATTTTAATAATAGATATAGCAATAACAATCGTTTCATTTTCTAATTTTACATTTAACCTGATTAAATTGTGTTATTTTAATTATTTATCTTTTATCATTCAAACTGATCTAATCATTTTATCAAGACATTAAAATTGTTCGATGAAAAAATTATTTCCTTATATTAGGAAGGATAAAACTCGAATTTAATTTAAAATGTATTTATAAATAAAGCAACCTTCAATAATACGTATTATAAATTTTAACATTAACAAGATAATAAAAAATCACTTTATATTACGGCAACATATAAAACATATATTATATAATTTACAAAAACGTATTAAAAAATTTAAATATGCATATATTTAAAAATAAAACCTGTATATCAAAGTATATTATATAGTATAAATATTTTTATATTGTATTATGTATTTAGATTAAAAAAATTGGTAAACATTAACAAGACGTTAAAAAACCAGGATATAACCAAAATTTACATATGTAACTTATTTCATCGAAACTGTTGATACTAAAATTAATCTGAAGACATATCAAAATTTTTTGAAATCTGAAAAACAATTTTTTAATCCTAGATTATTATTGAACGTCTAAAATGTTATTATGTACTAATAATTATAATATACACCATTAGTTGATTTTTATAATATAAACAACAAAAGAGATAAAAAAATATCTATAAAAATTACAAAAATATGATAAATATATCATTTTATATGAAATAAATCTTATAAACTTATACTATACTTTAGAACTATCATTTTTTAAAATTTAAGAAAATTAATAATTATTACTAATTTATAAATTACATTATTAAAACTAAAATCTAATGAACACAAAACCACTTTAATTTATTCATTAACAACTAAATACTATTTTGTGTGTTCAATTAACTTATTATTCAAAAATAAATTATATTTAAGAAATAAAACAATTATATTACATAAAAATAATATATAAACCTTTAATAATGCGCATAAAAATTATGTTAAAATCAATATATAATTTAATTGTCAATCAAAATAACATTTTCTTTCAGAAATTTTAGAAAAAGTTATATAATCTTATTTTAAATCTAATTTAAATTATTAACTGTACGTTTATATAATATATAAAATGCGATAAAATAAAAATTTTAAAAGAACTAAATCATGATTGTAAAAATATTGAAATAACTAGCAGTTGCTATTTAATTATAAAATTAACGCTAACAAAACTATATTTTTACTTAATCATAATTTAATTAATAACATTCAAAAAACACCAAGAAACTTAAAAAAAAAGAAACTCACTCTCTTTTGTATTAAAAAAAAATAAACTTATATTTTTCTTTGAAATATCTATCATGTTCAATAATATGAATGATTACCTTTATGATGTGCTGTAGTATCATAAACTCCTTTCAATTCAGGAAATTCTATTAATAATTGACGCTCTATTCCTTCTTTCAAAGTATATCCAATCATAGAACACCCGTTACAACCTCCAAAGAATTTAAGAGTGACATATCCTGATTGGGTAATATTTACTAAATGAACTTTCCCTCCATGAGCAGATAATTGAGGGTTAATTTTCGAATTTAAAAAAGATTCTACTCTCTTATGTAATGCAATATCTTTATTTAAAGTATATTTTTTAGCATACGGAGCCATTAAAGTTAACTGAGTATTACAATTTTCTACTACAATATCAATTACAGAATCTTTTAAATAAAACATACTTGATTGATCAACATACACTGCAAAACTATCATATTCAAATTTAACATCTTGTGTTGTTATTTCTTCTGGGTAACAAAAAGATACACCACATTTTGCGATAGGAGTACCTGGATAGCTAACAAAAACTCTAATGTTAGTACCTTTCTTTTGCTTTATAAGTAATTGAGAAAAATGTTTTTGTGCTGATTTAGATATATTAACCATAAAGTATACTCAATTATTTAAACTTAAAATATATTATTGTATAAAACTTATATCATAAATATTATAATTGTATGTATCTTAAAACTAAAATACTACTGTTTTAACTACCCATACAATAGAAAAATATTAAATGAAAATAATTTAAATATATTGATTATTAAAAAAAATCTATACATTCATAAATGTTACTATTTTATTTCAAAATACTATAATAATTTCATAATAAATATCAATAATTATAAAAAACAATAACACCTTATGAATAAATTTTATTGGCATACTGAAGGAATTGGAAAAATACATTTGGTTTTAATACATGGATGGGGTTTTAATTCAACAATTTGGAATATAATATTATCCAAACTAAATATTCATTTTA
>NZ_CP033004.1:549935-563016 GCF_005080745.1 Buchnera aphidicola (Melaphis rhois)
ATATATACCTAATAATTCTATATTATTAGGATGGTCAATGGGGGGGTTGATTGCTAGTAAAATTGCATTACTTTATCCAAAAAAAATTAGGGGTATTATCAGTGTTTCGTCTTCACCATGCTTTATAATGCATCGAAATTGGCCTGGAATTTCTAAAAATACATTGTCTAAATTCTACGATCAGTTAATATTAAATTATAATAAAACTATAGAAAACTTTATCGCAATGCAAATTATAAATTCAAAGTGTGTTACGCAAGAAATACAAACTTTAAAAAATCTTATTACATCTCAACCTAGCCCTAAAATATCAACATTAAAAAAAGGATTAGATTTACTATATTCGTCTGATTTAAGAAAAGAAATCGTCAAACTAAAAGTCCCTTTTTTAAGAATATATGGAGCTTTGGATAAATTAGTTCCAAAAGAAATTTCTAATCTACTAGATCAAAAATGGCCTAAAACTCAATCAGTAATAATAGAACATTCTGCTCATACTCCATTCATTTCCAATAAATATGAATTTTGTACTATAATATTAGAATTTTCTAAATATTTAAAGATCTTAAAAAAATAGCCATAATTATGCAGTTATTAACAGATAAAACCCTTTATGATTTATTAAAAAGAGAAATAATTATATTTAATAATTTTACCTAGCGCTAATAATTCAAATACTAAAACAAAATAAATTATCTAAAAAGGAATATCTTCATCATCAAAATCTAAAGTATTTGAACTATCATTTTCAGTTTTCTTTAAATCATAATTTTCTTTATTATTTTTTAATACATTTTTTTCTGATTGATGTGTATTGCTTTTTGTATATCCTAAAGAAGATAAATTATTTATATTACGACTACCTAACATTTGCATGGTGCCACCAATGCTAACTACTACCTCCGTAATATAACGATCTATTCCATTTTGATCCTGCCATTTCCTAGTCTGCAATGATCCTTCAATATAAACTTGAGAACCTTTTTTTAAATATTCTCCTGCAACATTAGCTAATTTATTAAAAAATATAATTCTATGCCATTCTGTTTTTTCTTTTATTTCTCCTGTATTTTTGTCTTTCCAGGTTTCTGATGTAGCTAAAGTAATATTAGTCACTGCACCTCCATTTTGCATGTATCGAACTTCTGGATCTTGACCTAAATACCCAATAAGAATAACTTTATTTACCCCTCTACTAGCCATAATGTCCCCTATCCTAATAAATTTATCAATTTTACTAATAACACAATACAAATTGTGTTTTAAATACACAAATAATATTAAATTAATAAATTAAAAGTATACCACGAATATACAAAATTTTTTTAAATAATATACAAATATTAACTCAAAATAATAATTTTATTATCTTAAAAAGATAAAATAAATTTTTAGCATATTTTAAACTATCATATAATAATAAATATATTAATAACGTACAGTATAATATGATTAATAATAATAAACCATTGACAATAATGTTTTATTTAATGAAAAATATAAAATACTTCTAAAAATAAATATGTAATTTATCACATGAAGAATATTTATAAATTTTCTGTTGCTCCTATGTTACACTATACAGATCGACACTGCAGATTTTTACATCGTCAATTTACAAAAACAGCACTATTATATACTGAAATGATTACTGAAAATAACTTTGTTTATTTTCAAAAAAAAAATAACATATCTACATTACACCACTATGAACATCCTATTGCTATTCAAATTGCCGGAAAAGATCCTGAAAAACTTAAACAATGTGCCGAAATAGCATATTTAAAAGGATATGACGAAATTAATTTAAACGTAGGATGCCCTTCTAAGAAATTAAAACAAGCAGGATTTGGAATATATTTAGTAAGAAATATTCCTCTATTAATAAAAATAATTGAAAAAATAATTAGTTCTGTTCCAATACCTGTTAGTATAAAAACCAGAATCGGTTTAGATGAAAAAGATGATTATTATTTCTTAAAAAACCTTATAAAAAAAACTTCACAATACGGATTGTGTAATAAATTTATCATTCATGCAAGAAAAGCATTATCACATAATATGAGCACTAAAGCTAACAGAACAATTCCACCAATACATTATGATATGGTATATCAACTAAAACAAGATTTTCCAAAATTAACCATTATTATAAATGGAAATATTAAATCAATGAAAGAATCTAAATTGCATTTACAATACGTCGACGGAGTTATGATCGGTCGTGCTATATACAATAATCCCATCATACTATCTCAAGTAGACTCAAAAACATTAGGGTTAAAAAAAAATACCTATATGAAAAACATTGTAAGAAATATGTATCCTTATATTGAAAAAGAACTATCCTTAGGAACTCCTCTACATCATATTTCTCGACATATTCTAGGATTATTTAATAGTATTCCAGGTTCTAAATTATGGAAAAAATATATAAACGATAATGTATATAAAAAAAACTCTGACATATCAATCTTAGAAACAGCACTAAAATTCATTAATGTAATATAGTAAACAATTCATTTAAAAAATTGATAAAACGATGAAAATTTATACGCATCAAATAATCTACTATATTGTTAATACAAAAATTATGCAAATTTATCTAAACAATACAAAAGTGTATTTAATTTAACAAAGCAAACTATTATTGCTGAATTGTTTTATCTTAAATCAAAAATGTAATTTAAAATTAAATCTTGGTGTTATACTAAAAATGTCAGAAAAAAAAATATTTAATAATAAAATTAGCGAACATGTTACACTTCCTCACTCTATAGAAGCTGAGCAATCTATCTTGGGTGGATTGATGTTAGATAATACACAATGGGATTGCATAACAGAAAAAATTACGGAAAACGATTTTTTTAGTTTACCCCACCGATTGATTTTCCGAGAAATGCAATGTTTACTAAATCGTGGATACCCTATTGATCTTATAACCTTATCAGAATCTTTAGAAAAAAAAGGAGAACTAGAAAACATAGGAAGATTTTCTTATTTAGCAGAACTATCCAAAAATATTCCTAGTACTGTTAATATATTAACTTATGCTGAAATAATTCGTGAACACTCTATTGTTCGTGAAATTATACAAGTTGCACATAAAATCATTAATATCGGATATGACTTAAAAGAGAAAACTAGTGAAGAACTTTTAAATTTAGTTGAATCAAAAATGTTCAATATTATAGAAAATCGTTTTAAAAAAAATACTGGGCCAAAAGGTATAGAACAAATACTAGATACCACTTTAAAAAATATCGAAAAACTATTTAATACACCTCATAAAGGAATTACTGGCATTAATACAGGATATCAAGATCTCAACAAAAAAACATCAGGACTACAACCCTCTAACTTAATCATTATAGCTGCTCGACCATCAATGGGGAAAACAACATTTGCTATGAATATTTGTGAAAATATTGCAATGACTTATGAAAAACCAGTTTTAATATTTAGTTTAGAAATGTCCGGGGAACAAATAATGATGAGAACATTATCTTCTTTGTCTCGAGTAAACCAAGAAAAATTACGAACAGGACAGCTAAACGACGAAGACTGGTCTAGAATTTCTAGTACTATAAATATCTTATTAAAGAAAAAAAACATGTACATTGATGATTCTTCCACTCTAACACCAACTGAAATGAGATCTAGATCACGTCGAATCTATCGAGAAAACAATGGATTAAGTTTAATAATGGTTGATTACTTGCAATTGATGAAAGTTCCATCTTTGATAGGTAATAGAACACTAGAAATAGCTGAAGTTTCTAGAACATTAAAAGCATTAGCAAAGGAATTACAAGTTCCTATAATTGCATTATCACAATTAAATAGATTATTAGAACAAAGAGGAGATAAAAGACCTATTAATTCCGATTTACGCGAATCTGGTTCTCTGGAACAAGATGCAGATTTAATTATGTTTATATACCGAGATGAACTATATCACAAAAATACAGATTTAAAAGGAATTGCTGAAATAATCATAGGAAAACAACGAAATGGACCAATAGGAACAATAAAACTAACATTTAATGGCCATTGGTCTCGATTTGACAATTATTCTAAATCTGAATACCAATAAAGAATAAAACTACTATTTTAACTTTTTAGAAAATAATCAATATAGTACTGATTTAAATACCATGAAACGAAAAAACAATATATGATTAATTACTAATAAATAAAAAATTAAAATAAAATGCTTAAAATATAATACATTCGTAAAAATATGTTTAATATAACATATGTAAATATTTTGTAAAAATAAAAACAAGAAATATAAACTATTTTAATACCTCATAAATTTTTAAATTATTTAGCTTTTTCATTTAAACTCAATTAAAATAATATTTTAAAAAATTTGTAGTATTAATTACATTTATTTGTAACTAAAATAGTGATATTTAACCAAATATAAAATACAAAAATTAAGTTGACAAAAAATATCTATCTCATTATTATTCAATGATATTTATCAATCTTTAACTCTATAAAACAATTACAAATTAAAACATTTACTACAAAAATCTAAAAATATTATTTTAAATTATTTTGAATAATATAAATAGAGCGACAATATAATTATGAAAATAAAATTAGGAATTATCATGGATCCTATTTGTTCTATTAATATAAAAAAAGATTCTAGCTTTCCTATATTAATAGAAGCTAAAAAAAGAGGATATTTAATATATTATATGGAGTTATTAGATTTGTATCTTAAAAATGATAAACCTTTTTCCAAAACTAAATTATTGTTTGTCAAAAAAGATGAAAAAAAATGGTTTAATTTTAAAAAATCAAATGATATTTCATTATTACATTTAGACGTAATTTTAATGAGAAAAGACCCTCCTGTTAATGAACATTATATTTACGCAACTTATATTCTTGAACAAGCTGAAAAACAAGGCGTGCTTATAATTAACAAACCAAAAAGCTTAAGAAATTTCAATGAAAAATTGTTCACTATTTTATTTCCTCAATTTATTCCTAATACTTTAGTTACCAGTGACATGTTTAAAATTTTTAATTTTATAGAAAAGCATAAAGACGTTATAATAAAACCATTAAATGGAATGGGTGGTCTATCTATTTTTCGAATAAAAAAAAATGATCCTAACACAATGGTAATAATCGAAACTATGACTAATCATGGAAAACAACTATGTATATCTCAAACTTATTTACCAGACATTAAATATGGAGATAAAAGAATACTAATAATTAATGGTAGTCCATTTCCATGGTGCTTAGCTAGATTCCCTAAAATTAATGAAAATAGAGGAAACATAGCTGCGGGTGGTTTGGGAAAAGTTCAAAAACTTACTTTATACGATTGGGACATAGCTAACTCTATTTCTAGTATACTAAAAGATCAAGAGTTACATTTTGTAGGATTGGATGTTATTGGAAATAAACTAACAGAAATTAATATTACTAGTCCAACATGTATTCAAGAAATTGAAGCTGGATGTAAAACATCAATAAGCAATATTATCCTAAACTCTATAGAAAAACGCTTAATAAAAAACCGTTCTTAAAACCATTTACTTCTTTAAGAAAAAACTATTATCTTATTAATTATACTAAGACTAAAATATATAATAATAGGAATTAAAAATGAAAATTAGTTTAAAACATCATTTCTTAATTGCTATGCCTGGTTTACAAAATCCATTTTTCAAACAATCTGTAATATACATATGTAAACATGACAAAAATGGAGCAATGGGCATTGTAATTAATAAACCCATTGAAAATCTTACAATAAAAAAAATTTTAAATAAATTAAATATTAACATACCTCCTAATGATTATATCAATAATTTAAATAAATCTGTCATCATTGGGGGTCCAATATCTGAAGATCGCGGATTTATTTTACATTCTTTTAAAAAAAAATTTGTATCTAGTATTTTGATATCAAAAAACGTTTTTATTACATCGTCTCGAGATGTTCTAGAATACATAGCTAATCATACAAAATCTAACAATATTTTAATGACATTAGGTCATTGTATATGGCAAAAAAACCAATTAGAAAATGAAATATTAGATAATATCTGGTTAACTGCATCAGCAAATAATAACATTTTATTCAACACTCCTTTATCCGAAAGATGGATTGAATCAGCCCGCAATATTGGAGTAGATATATTTCGATTAACTACAAACTTTGGGCACGCATAAAATGACTGTTTTAGCGTTTGATTTCGGAATTAAGCATATTGGGGTAGCAGTAGGACAAAACATAACAAAAACAGCACAATGTTTATCTTCTATAAAAGTAAAAAATGAAAAAATTAACTTACATACATTTAAAACATTATTTTATACATGGAAACCATACTATATAATTATTGGTTTTCCATTAAATATGAATGGAACCAGACAAAATATTACTACAAAATCAGAAATGTTTGCAAAAAAACTGTTTAAACATTTCAATATACCTTATTATCTATATGACGAACGATTAACAACTATAGAAGCAAAGACAATATTATTTGAAAGGTACGGATTTAAATCTTTAATAAAAACAACGATTGATTCTACTTCTGCTGTTATTATATTAGAAAGTTGGTTTAAAAATAATATGAGTATTTTCAATAATTAAATAAAAACATTTAATATTAACAGAACAAAATAGTAAAATAAAATATATATGAACGTAAAAATTACATAAATTTTTACATCCATATTTAAAAAAAGTTAACAACAAAATTCATAAAATTAACTATACTTATAAATGTTGTTTCAATTTTATATTCACTTGCTGTATCTTCCAAATACTATTTAACACATAAATAATAGCTCGTATAGAAGATTCAATAATATCAAGAGATGTACCTACTCCGTAAAAACTACGATTATTATATCGTACTTCAACATTTACTTTGACAACAGTACTAAGATTGTTTTCTTCTACTAATATATGAAAATTTTTTATAATAATGTTAATGGATGTTATCTTATTTAATACTTTATGTATTGTATACATTAACCCTTTTTTAGTAGTTTCCATCTCAGTACGTAACTGTGATCCACACATTAACTTTATTAATAGACAAGATATACCGTCCAAGTTTGATTTAACATTAAAATCTTTTAATTTAAAATATTCAAACGAATCTATTTCTGAATTAAAAAAAGCTAATATTTCTAAGTCATAATCAAATACTTGTCCTTTCTTATCAGCAAATTTTAAAAAAGTACTATATAAATCGTTTAAATTATAATCAACATTTTCTTTATATCCCATTTCAGACATATAATGTTTAACAGCAGCTCTTCCTGATCTAGAAGTTAAATTTAGTGTAATCGGTTTTAAACCTATTGTTTCAGGAACAATAATCTCGTAATTTTTTCTATTTTTCAAAACCCCATCTTGGTGAATTCCTGACGAATGTGAAAAAGCATTACTTCCTACTATTGCTTTATTAGACGGAATAGGCATATTGCATATTTCACTAATTATCTTGCTAGTTCTAAAAATTTCTTTATATTTAATATTAGTATATAACTGAAAAATATCTTTTCTAACTTTTATAGCCATAATAACTTCTTCTAAGGCAGTATTTCCAGCACGTTCTCCTATTCCATTAATAGTTCCTTCTATTTGTCTAGCTCCTGCTTGTATAGCAGAAATCGAATTAGCAACAGCCATACCTAAATCATTATGACAATGTACAGATATAATAGCTTTATCAATATTAGGAACTTTTTTATATAAAGAAAATATAATGCTTTGAAATTGACTAGGAATAGTATAACCTACTGTATCCGGAATATTAATAGTAGTTGCACCGGCATTAATTGCTATTTCTAC
The DNA here is from genome assembly GCF_005080745.1 of Buchnera aphidicola (Melaphis rhois). Taxonomy (NCBI): domain Bacteria; kingdom Pseudomonadati; phylum Pseudomonadota; class Gammaproteobacteria; order Enterobacterales; family Erwiniaceae; genus Buchnera; species Buchnera aphidicola. Next base: position 557,782 of record NZ_CP033004.1, read on the forward strand.
AATACGACACAAATTATCTAAATTCGTTCTTCCTGCATCTTCACAAGAAAATTCTACATCGTCCGTATACTTACGTGCTCTTTTTATAGAACAAACCGCCATTTCTATTATTTCATTAAACGTTTTCCTTAACTTTGATGCTACATGTAAATAAGATGTACCTAAAAATATATGAATTCGAAATGATTCAGCACTCTTCATAGCTTCAGCTGCTACATCTATATCTCTATAAACACATCTAGCTAAACCACAAATTTTAGAATTTTTAATATTTCTAGCTATAGTACAAGTAGATGAAAAGTCACCAGGTGACGAAACAGGAAATCCTACTTCTATAATATCTATTCCCAATCTTTCTAAGGCAAATGCTATTTTTAATTTTTTTTTTGTGCTTAAACTTGCTTGTAAAGATTGTTCACCATCACGTAGGGTTGTATCAAAAATAATTAATTGTTGAGTCATTTATTATCCTAAAATTAAATATATTATATAATAATTCGTTTAGAAATTTATAAAAAATATAAAGTAACTACTATATCTATTTTTTAAAAAAATTATGTTCTTATATTATACATAATAATTAATATTAGAACTTTTTATGAAACAGTATTGAATCATTTATTAGAAGCACAATTTCAACTATTGAATTACTATTTTCAGTATATCTATATTAATACATATATACTATCATTTAATAAAATTAATATTATTCAAACTAAATATTAGAACTTTAACTTGTAATTGCTTCATACTATGCAATCATTACTTATGGAATATTATCTCATAAAAACTAATTACATTTTTTCTAATAAAATTATAAAAGTATTACAGTTTTTTGTTTATGACATTATAAAATATGTCAAATTAAACAAACTACGATATATTTTTTAAGAAATTTATTTAAAACTGATACAATTAATTATATTTACACATTCAAAATGTAATATATAACAAATACTTAAAGCATCACAACATCTTTAAAATATAAATAATATATAAACTAAAATTCATTAAAAACATTTAGAAAAGAAGGAATATTACTTTCATAATCTTCTATTTTTTTAATATGTTTCATAGTTAAATCTATATCATCTAATCCATTTAACATACAATATTTATAAAAATGATCGATTTCAAATATATAACGTTGATTATTTACTAACACTTCATTAGTTTCTAAATTAATTGTTATAGATAAATTAGAATTTTTTAATGCTAATCCGAATAAATAATTTATTATATTTTTTGATAATACTACAGGCAATAAACCATTTTTAATACTGTTACTATAAAAAATATCAGCAAAACTGGATGCTAAAATTGCTTTAAATCCATAATCTAATAATGCCCAAACAGCATGTTCTCTAGATGAGCCACATCCAAAATTTTCTCTCGACAATAAAATTGTCGCATGTTTATAACAAATCCGATTTAAAACAAAATTATAATTTAAAGTAAAAGAACAATCATCTAAATACCTCCAATCATTGAATAAATATTTTCCAAATCCCGATTTAGTAATCTTTTGTAAAAATTGTTTAGGAATAATTACATCAGTGTCTACATTAGATATATCTAAAGGGACAACTATTCCAGTATGACAAACAAACTTAGACATTATAACTTCCTATAAAAAATTCTATATTAATATCTTAATTTTCTAACATCTACAAAAGAACCATGAATCGCTGCAGCGGCAGCCATTAAAGGGCTAACTAAATGTGTCCTCCCTCCTCTACCTTGGCGTCCTTCAAAATTTCTATTGCTAGTTGATGCACAACGTTCTTTGTTACTCAAGTGATCTCCATTCATAGCTAAGCACATAGAACACCCAGAATGACGCCATTCAAATCCAGAATTGAGAAAAATCTTATCTAATCCTTCTAATTCTGCTTGCCTTTTTACCATACCTGAACCTGGAACAATAATAGCATGCACAGAACTAAATACACGCTTATATCGCACTATCTTTGCTATATCACGTAAATCTTCTATTCTAGAATTAGTACAAGACCCAATAAAAACTTTATCAATAGATATATCTGTTAAATACATACCAGGCTCTAATCCCATATAATGCAATGATTGCTCTGCACTATTTCTTTCTGAAATATCATTATAAGAATCAAGAAATGGAATTTTTTCGTCAACCGAGATAACTTGACTCGGGTTAGTACCCCAAGTAATTTGAGGAGATAAAGAAGATATATCAAACGTTATTCTCTTATTAAAGATAGCGCCTTCATCAGACTTTAAAGAACTCCAATATAATAATGCACTTTTCCAATTCTTATTTTTTGGAGCATGCTTACAATTTTGTAAATATTTAAAAGTAATTTGATCCGGAGCAATAATTCCTGACTTTGCACCCATTTCAATAACCATATTACATATAGTCATTCTACTTTCCATACTCAAACGTGAAATTAAATAGCCAGAAAACTCAATTACATATCCAACTCCACCAGATACACCTAACTTTCCGATTATGAATAAAATTATGTCTTTTGCTGTCACTCCATAACTCATTGTGCCATTTATTTCTATATTCATATTTTTAAAACGATTTTGTTTTATAGTTTGCGTCGCTAATACATGTTCTACCTCAGAAGTTCCAATACCAAAAGATAATGTACCAAAAGCTCCATGCGTAGAAGTATGCGAATCGCCACACACTATAGTCATACCTGGTAAAGTAATACCCTGTTCAGGTCCAACAACATGAACTATTCCTTGATCCGAATGGTTGAGATCAAATAAATTAATATTAAATTCTGTACAATTTTTTATCAATTCATACATCTGATTTTTAGCCAAATCAGTAGCACAATTTATATCTCTACTAATTGTTGGAACATTGTGATCCATAGTTGCAAAAGTCTTGTTTGGCTGTCTTAATGATCTATTTTTTAAACGTATTTCATAAAATGCTTGAGGTGAAGTAACTTCATGTATTAAATGCAAATCTATGTAAATAATTGGGGATTGACCCGGTTCTTCACATACTATATGAGCATCATATAATTTTTGGTAAAGTGTTCTTTTCATTTTTTTTTCTACAAGATAGTAATTTAGAAATAATATCACCGATTTCGCTAGTGCTAATAAACTGACCATTATTATCCGATATATCTTTAGTTCGATAACCCAAGCTTAGCACTTCATTTACCACGGAATCAATCATGTCGGCCATAATACTTAATTGAAAACTATATCGAATCAACATGCTGATTGATAAAACTAATGCAATAGGATTAGCTATATTTTTTCCTTCAATGTCAGGAGCTGAACCTCCTGCTGGTTCATATAAACCAAACTTTTTCTCATTTAAGCTAGCTGACGGCAATAAACCTATTGAACCAGTAATAACTGCACATTCATCAGACAATATATCTCCGAACAAATTAGAACATAAAATTACATCAAATTTATCAGGATTTTTAATAATTTGCATTACAGCATTATCAATATATAAATGAGACAACTTTACTTTAGGATATTCTAAAGATATACGACTAACTGTTTTTCTCCACAATACAGAAGTTTCTAATACATTAGCTTTATCAATAGAGGCAACATTACATTTTCTCGTTAATGCTAACTTAAAAGCAATATGAGCGATTCTTTCAATTTCAAACTGATAATATATTTCAGTATCAAATGAATACTTGTTGGAATTTTCGTATTTAGTGCCTTTGTGGTTACCAAAATAAATTCCACCTGTCAACTCACGTACACATAAGATATTGCAACCTTTTATAGCTATATCAGATCGAAGAGGGGATAAAAACTCTAATCCAGAGTACAGTTTAGCAGGTCTTAAATTTGCAAATAAATTAAAATATTTTCTTAAAGGCAGTAATGCTGCTCTTTCTGGTTGTAAATTAGGTGGTAATCTACTCCATTTTGGACCTCCCACGGCACCAAATAAAATTGCATCAGACTTCTTACATCCATCTAATGTCTCTTGAGGTAATGCAATACCATGTCTATCTATAGCAATACCACCAACATCATATTCTTTAGTTTGAATATCTATAAAAAAATCCTTTTGAAGTACTTTTAAAATTTTATATCCTTCCTTAATAATTTCAGGTCCTATTCCATCTCCGGGTAAAACTGCAATTTTATATTTTCGATTCATATATACTTATAATTACCTAAACTGAGAACATTCTTTAAAAACTATTCAAAAATATTAAAATGTTTCTGAATAACTAATAGTAGTTATTACCTTGTATTAAAACGTTAAAAATAACATATTTTAAAATAAAAATTTATATATTTATCAATATTATTATAAAATAATTAATATTTACTATATAATATTTTGTTTAATTATTAAAATAGTATATTTACAATAATCTTATAATAAAATCATATTCATGTTAAAAATACAAAAAAAATTAAATGACATACAAAATAATATCGTTTCTATAAGTTACGAATATGGAATAAATCCAAAAAACATAAAGATATTAGTAGTAAGCAAATCACGATCTATTGAAGAAATAAAAAAAGTAATTTTATGCAAACAATATAATTTTGGAGAAAGTTACGTACAAGAAAGTTTACTAAAAATTAATACATTTAAACATATTCAATGGCATTTTATTGGAAATATTCAATCTAACAAAATTCGCTTTATTTCTACTAACTTTTCTTGGTGTCACACTGTAAAAAATGAGAATACAGCTAAAATGTTAAATAAATATCGTTTTAACATGACTCCAAAATTAAATATTTTAATACAAATAGATATTAGAAACAATTTTATTACATCAAAATTAAATATAAATAATTTTAAGACATTAGTAAAAAAAATAACATTTTTAGAAAACTTAAATTTAAGAGGAATAATGGGCATGCCATATAAATGTATTAATTATAATGATCAACTAAAATCGTATAAACATATAAAATTATATTCTTCCATAATCAAAGACATACATCCTGAAGCGGATACTATATCCTTAGGAACTAGTCATGATATGAAAGCTGCTATAATATCTGGTAGTACATTAATAAGAATAGGATCACTAATTTTTAATTAATACTACTTTAAAAAAATACAACATTTTTTAAAAAATTAAAATTTAAATATTAGTACATATCACTTTAAATTTTTTAAGTTACATGAAATTTTTAAATTTATATTTAATAAATTTTATATGCTTTAATATATATAAAAGTTTGTTATTTTATTTAATATAAAAAATATTAAAAATAAATATA
>NZ_CP033004.1:563124-587915 GCF_005080745.1 Buchnera aphidicola (Melaphis rhois)
AAATATTTATTAAACATAATTCAACAAATTAAATCCATTCTCGAAATTACCAAAATCTGAGATATATCAATGTGTTATCTTAAAAAACAAATTTTAGTATAAAATACTATACTTATTATAAAAAATTTGTAACAGTCTAAAATTACATAGAAGAAAAATAATCGATATATGATATTAATATCTAAAATACAAATATCAATTAAATTTCAAGACCATTTTAAATTAAAATCAAAGAAATAAATTAATAATCTCAAAAATCAAATTTATATAAAATATTTTTATTTAACAGAAAACACTAAAAAAAAGGTACATTTTATCTTATTTTAAAATTTAAAATCTTTGATATTTTTAAAATACTAAATCCAAAATTTTCTAAGCTAATTTAAAACCCAAATCAAATATAGTATTCCCTAATCTTATTCCTCGTTTTTCAAATTTAGTTATAGGACGATAAGTTGATCTAAATATACTATTATTATAAAATAAATTAGTATATTCTTTCATATTATTCATAATAGTAATAATCTCCTCTGCATATAATCGACAATCAGTAGATACATATAATGTTCCATTAGAAATTAACTTTTTTAATATTAATTTAGCGAAATCTTTTGTAAAAATCCTTCTTTTCTGATGACGTTTTTTAGACCATGGATCTGGAAAAAATATTTGAATACTTGACAAACTTTTATCACTGATCATATTTTTTAGAACTTCTACTGCATCATAATATATAATTCGAACATTACTTAAACGATATAAATTAATGTATTGCAAACATGATATTATACCAGGTAGGTAAACTTCAATACCTAAAAAATTATTCGACAAATTGTTCAACGCAATTTTAGAAAATGAATCACCTATTCCAAATCCAATTTCCAATACTATTGGTAAATTAGAAGAAAAAACTTGATTAAAATTTAAATGGGATAATTTAAAATTTATTCCAAATTTTGACCAATTATTGTGAATAACATCATATTTATTGTTACTTAACTTTCTGCGTCTAGATATAAAACTATGTATTCCACGCAAAAAAATACCATTTGAATTATATTTTGATGTAATGACATTATTATTTATCATATGTAATATTAAAAAAGTTTTTTTATTCTATAAAGTAGAGTAACATATTACTATATTACACATAAAATATACTACATAATTTAAAATTAATTATAATAATTGAAGTATTCGACATTTCTATAAAATAATAAGATAAATATTCAACATAATATCACGTAAGTATCTCATGAATTCACTATTTTCATTTTCACAGTTAGCTTTAAATTGGTACCATTTAAATGGCAGAAAAAATCTACCTTGGAAAATAAAAGAAAATCCTTATAATATTTGGATAGCAGAAGTAATGTTACAACAAACACAAGTCAATACTGTTATTCCATATTATCAAAAATTTATTAACAATTTTCCAAATATAAATATATTAGAAAAATCATCTATAAATAAAATACTTAATATATGGTCAGGACTAGGATATTACAGAAGAGCACATAATATTTATTATACAGCTAAAATTATTGTGAACAAATTTAACAGTGTGTTCCCGAACAACTTCTATAATATTATAAAATTGCCAGGGATAGGACGAACCACAGCTGGTGCTATTTTATCATTTGGATTTAACTTCTATGCTTGTATTCTTGACGGGAATATAAAAAGAGTTTTATTAAGATATTTTAAAATCCATGCGAATACGAAAAATGAAATTGAAAGAAAATTGTGGGCTGCAATAGAACTAGTAACACCAATATATAATACAAACAAATTTAATCAAGCTATAATGGACATAGGATCTTTAATTTGTTTAAAATCTAAACCAAAATGTAACATATGCCCTTTAAACCAAACATGTATGTCACTATCTAATAACGATTGGTCAACATATCCGATTAATGTAAAAAAAAAAATAATATCTAAAAAAAATATTTTTTTATTAATTATACAATATAAAAATTACATTTTTCTAAACAAAAATAAATTAAAAAATATATGGAAAGGATTATATTACTTTCCTATATTTCATAATCAATTAGAAGTTTTAATATGGAAAAAAAATAACAATATTAAAATAAAAAATCAAAAAATATTTTCGTCTTTTTTACATAAAATTTCAAACCTTCAACTATTTTGTATTCCTATTTGGATTGAAATAAAAGACAAATTTTGCATTCATAAAATTCAAAATGCAATTTGGTTTGATATAATTGATCCACAATATGTAGGAATACCTTTTCCAATAAAAAAAATTATTAAAAACATATCTCGTTCTTTTCTACAAAATAAAAAGGATTATATAAAATGAATAGAAAAATTTTTTGTCTTTTTTTAAAGAAACATGCTACTGGACTAGATAAACAACCATATCCTGGAAAAATAGGTAAAAAAATTTATAATAATGTTTCTGAAATAGCATGGAAAAAATGGGTGTTTGAACAAACAAAAATAATTAATGAAAAAAAATTAAATATGTTAAATATACATGATCGAAAAATTTTAGAAAATTGCATGATAAACTTTTTTTTTAATAAAAATAATATATCTAAAAAAATATAAAAATAAATTTTTTTTGTATATAACCATTATCGTCCATTTTAAAAATATAAAATCTTTTTAAAATAAATAATATTATGAATTCACAGATAAATTTTAAAGAAAACCAAATATATAATATTGTTATATTTGATTCAGGACTAGGTGGATTATCCATCTATAAAAAAATAGAAAAAAAAATTCCAAACGTAAATTACATATACGCATTTGATAATGAAGCATTTCCATACGGTGAAAAAAAAGAAACATTCATTATTGAACGATGTTTAAAAATGATTAACGCAATATCAAAAAAAATTAATATTACTATAATTTTAATTGCATGCAATACAGCTAGTGTAACTAGTTTACTAACATTAAAAAAATTTTTTAAATTTCCAATTATTGGCATTGTTCCAGATATAAAAAAAGCAACTAAAAAAACTAAAAATAAAATCATTGGATTACTTGCAACTAAAACTACTATTAATAATAACTATGTACAAAATCTAATTTTATCATTCTTTCCAAAAATTATCATAAAAACATTATGCAACAAAAAATTAGTAATTCTAGCAGAAAAAAAACTAAAATATAACTTTACTGATACAAAAGTTATCAATAATATATTAAAGCCATGGTATAATAAACCTAACGTACCTGATACAATTATATTAGGATGTACACATTTTTATTTTTTAAAAAAAGAAATTAAAAAAGTACTTCCAAAAGCAATCAATATAATTGATTCTAACATTATTATACCACAAAAACTTTATGATGTCTTAAAAAACAATACTATTAAAAAAGAAAATATCATTTTTTCTTCAAAATCTATTAAACAAGATAAACGTTTGTTGGATCTATTTAATCGATATAAATTTTTAACATTTAAAAAAATTAATTTATAAAAAATATTTTGTTTTTTTAATATTTAAAATTAAATGTAACTCAAAAATATTTAATTAAACTAGATAATACAATACTACATATTACTGACATTGTTATTAATATCGCTTATATATTTTAATAAATCTTTAAGTAATAATACATTTTTAAATATATTCTTATTTAATTCTAATAAATGTAAAACTTTTTGTATGTATTGACGTATACTATTTTCATTAATAATTTTAACGCAATGGTTTTTCCAAAAAACTTTTTCTTTACTATTTAATAAATAAGGATAATTTCGGGCTAGACAACGTGTTAACAACAATTTAATTTTATTATTTAGAACAGTGAGAAAAATTCTATTAAAAGAATGTTTTTTAAGTGATTGATGGATAACGCTTATCAATTTTTTTTCAAAATTGCTAAAAAAAGAACCATATAATTGTAAATCAACATTATCAAAATGTGACTTAACAATTTTATTAAAAATAATCGATAATTTTTTCTTTAAAGTGATATTAGTACGTATTAAAAACAAATTTTTTTTACAGACTATATAATCTATTTTTAAACGAGCCATATTTTCAATGTTAATAACACTAATTGGTGCTAATATTGGACAACGATTGATATATATTAATATTATTCCATATTTAAAAATATCGCTATAACTTATTCTGGTAGCAACTGTATTTGAAATATATTCTAAAAATTTTAAAAAATTTTTAGTTAAATCAAAACTAATTAATATATTTGAATTATGTGGATGCCATAAAATAGGAGCAATTATACTAATATTACTTCTTATCGCCCCAAATAACTGTGATATATAAACCATAGGTATAATATTATAAATATCTATATTTTTTAATAATGTTTTTTTATTACGATGTATAAAAAAGTAATTAAATAACTTTGGTTGCTTTTTTTTAATTAATTTTGAAATTTCAAGAGTGGCATATACATCACTAATAGCACTATGAACTTGATCATGATTAATTTTATTAGCTTTTGATATGTCTGATAATTTAAAGCTAGGTAAATTTTTTTGTTTGTTAATAGGCCAATGTATTCCATCAGGACGTAAAGCATAGCAAGCACGTAAAACATCTAATATATCCCATCTAGAATTACCATTTTTCCAACTCCATTCATAGGGATCAATGAAATTTCGATAAAAAATATTTCTTGTAATTTCATCATCAAAACGAATATTATTATAACCGATAATACAAGTATTAGGTTTGGTAAATTGTTTACAAATTTTTCTTGAAAACTCAAATTCATTTACACCATATTTTTTTGTATAATTAGGGGTAATTCCAGTAATTAAAACAGATTGAGGATCAGGTAAATAATCTATAGGGGGATAACAAAAAAATTCATTAGGAATTTCAATAATATTAAAATTTAAATCAGTTCGAATACAAGCAAATTGAGCAGGTTTATCTAAGGAAGGATTAGTTCCAAAAGTTTCATAGTCGTAAAACAAAAGAGTAAAACTATTTGATGCTGAAATATCACTCATTATTTTAATAATAAATAAATTCTAAAAATACCCAAAATATTAAATGTCACTCAAAATAACTCGTATTTCTATTTTATATATTAATAAGTTTTAAAAATAATTTTATAACCTTTTTTTAAAAAAACTTAAATTTTATTCTCCCCTGACTGGATTCGAACCAGTGACATACGGATTAACAGTCCGCCGTTCTACCAACTGAACTACAGAGGAAAATAGTATTTTAACAAAATAATTATTTTTGTCAATAAATTAAAATTTTAAAATAATATGTATTTTTAATGAAAATACATGTATACTTAAAATTAAATATTTTTATCAAAATTAATATAATAATTAATATATTATTTTCCAAATACAAAATAAAAAAAATTCATCTAAAATATTTTATAAGGCCCTTTAGCTCAGTGGTAAGAGCAGGCGACTCATAATCGCTTGGTCGCTGGTTCAAATCCAGCAAGGGCCAAAATAATGTAAATCTAACATAAAAAGTGTTATTTTATAAAACATATTTTTATTAAAAAATATTTTATAAAATTGTGGAATATAATATGAACAATTTGAAACGAAAATTCGTTAAATTTTGCTTCGAAAGAAAAATATTACAATTTGGTAATTTTAATTTAAAGTCAGGAGAAAAAAGCTCATTTTTTTTTAATTTTAGTTTATTTAATACAGGTAGCGATCTAGATAAACTTGGACGTTTCTATGCCACTACTATTATTAAAAACAATATTAATTACAGTTCACTATTCGGGATAGCTTACAAAGGAATTCCTATCGTCATATCTACTACTATAGCATTAAAAAAATATTTTAATATTAATAAAAAATATTGTTTTAATAGAAAAGAGATTAAACAACATGGTGAAAAAGGAAGATTTATTGGAAACAAACTAACAAAAAATATTCTTATAATAGACGATGTTATTACCTCTGGGCTATCTATAAAAAACACAATTGATACGATTGAATCTAATACAAATTTAAATAATTTAATATTTAGTATATTAGTGGCCTTAGACAGAAGAACAAATAAAAATATGTCTTTAACTCATTCAATAAAAAAATATAATTTTAAAATATTTTCTATAATAAATATGCAAGATATTGTTAACTATATAAAAAGTAACAAAAATTTATACCATTATCTAGATAATATAGAAATAAAATCTTCAAAACTATTTCCTAAATAAAAATTTTCATAAAAATATGTTACTATCTTATTTTAATCCAGAATGACCAAATCCTTGTTCTTTTCTTGTACTATTATCATCAGAAAAATTTTTTACAAAATTAAATATAGGTCTTATAATAGGAATAAAAATTATTTGAGCTATTCTCATACCACGAGTTACTTTAAAAGATTTAGTACCTCTATTCCAAGCAGATACCATGATTTGCCCTTGATAATCAGAATCAATTAAACCTACTAAATTACCTAAAACAATACCACATTTATGACCTAAACCTGATCTTGGTAAAATTAAAGCAGAAATGAGTGGATTTTTTATATGTATAGCTACTCCAGTAGGTAATAAAACAGCAGTATTAGGTAATATATCTATATCATACGTAATACAAGCTTTCAAATCCAATCCTGAAGATCCTTTAGTGGCGTAATTAGGACAAAAAAACTCGTAATCTATACGAGAGTCTAAAATTTTAATATCAACATTAATTTTCATTGTAAAGTGCTTTTATATTTTTAAGAACCATTATAAAATTTTATAAAATCAAACTATGCTAGATCTCATATAATAAAAAAATATTATTAAATTGTTAAAATATTAAAATTCTAATGCATATTTGTAGTTTTATACCTGTTTTAAAGAATTATTATCTTTAGAAATAATATTAATTGAAATAATTGTTTCAACTTGATGATGAGGTTTAAATACTACATTATATTGTCCAACTTCTCGCAACAAACCTTCAGAAATGTGAACTTCTCCTTTTTTAACTTCTATTCCACTCAAATTAGATAATGTTTCAGCGATGTCTCGTGGGCCAACAGAACCAAATAGTTTGCCTTCTTTTCTAGATTTTGAAAATATAATAATTGGTTGAGCAATCATATTAATTTTATCGATACGAGATTTAGCTAAAGATAATTTTTCTAATAATTTTTGTTCTAATTTTTTCTTCTTATTTAAAATTAATTCTATATTAGACTTAGTAGCTATTATTGCTTTTCCGAAAGGTATTAAAAAATTTCTCGCATAACCAGGTTTTACATGTATTATGTCACCTAAATTTCCCACATTTTCTATTTTAGTAACAAGAACTATTTGCATTTTATTATAATAATCCTAAGATATAAATCTTATTAGTGTTGATCAGTATATGGAAGTAAAGAAAGATAACGAGCACGCTTAATAGCACGAGATAACTGGCGTTGATACTTTGCTCTAGTACCTGTAATTCTACTAGGAACTATTTTCCCACTTTCCGTAATGTAACTTTTTAATACAGAAATGTCTTTGTAATCTATTTCTCGAATTCCATCAGCAGTAAACCGACAAAATTTACGACGACGAAAATAACGTGCCACAATAAAATATCCTTTATTACATAAATTATAAATAAAAAATAAATTAAAACTTTATAAAATACTTCAACATAAAAAATAGTTCATACTAAATCATTTTAATTTACTTCAAGTTCTAATCGTTTGTTTTCTCGAATTCGCATCATTGGAGATGCTTCTGATATCGGTTTTTTAACGAACATAATAATATTTCGTATTATAAAATCATTAAATCGGAATTTATCAGATAATTCTTTTATAACAATTATGTTTACTTCAATATTCATTAATATATAATGCGCTTTTTGCAATTTATTAATAGAATACGCTAATTGACGTTTCCCCCAATCCTCAAATCTGTGGATCTTGCCTTGATCATTAAAAATTAATTTTTTATATTGCTCAATAATACTCGGAATCTGTTCGCTATGATCAGGATGAACAAGCAATATTATTTCGTAATTCCTCACTAAAAAAATTCCTTATAATCTATTTAATTCCTAAAATAAAATATTATTAACCATAAAATTAATAAAATATAGAACCTAAAATTAAACTTACAATATACATTAATAATTCAAAACATTCAATATAACATAAATAAAATAAATATATACATATTTAAATTAACGTTTTAATGTTATATACTTCGAATAATTGTATCATTTCGATTAGGACCAGTAGATATGATATTAATAAAAACACCCAATATTTTCTCAATGCGAAAAATAAATTTTTTTGCTAAAACAGGTAAATCGTTAAAATTAGTAATACCTACTGTATTTTCTTGCCATCCATGTAATGTTTCGTATACAGGTTCAATCATTTTCCAATCTTTATGACAGAAAGGTATTCTATCGTATTTAAAATCACTATTGTTATATCTATAACCTATACAAATTTTGATGTCTTCTAAATCATCTAAAACATCTAATTTAGTTAAACATAATTTAGAAAAAGAATTAAGTTGTACAGATTTTTTTAATAATACCGTATCTAACCAACCAGTGCGGCGTCTTCTACCAGTAGTAGAACCAAATTCATTTCCTTTATTACAAAAATAGGCATCTAAGTCTCCAAAAACTTCTGTTGGAAAAGGACCGCTTCCAACTCTAGTAGAATATGATTTAAAAACTCCCAGTACGTTTGTTATATTAGAAGGACCTATCCCACAACCAGTACATATACCACCAGAAACGCTATTTGAAGAAGTAACATACGGGTATATACCATGATCAATATCTAATAATGTCCCTTGAGCACCTTCAAAAATAATTAATTTATTATTATATTTAGCGTCTTCCAAAATTTTAGAAGTATCATCAGAAATTTTTATAAGCACATCTTTTATCAAAATCATTTCATTAATAATACTTTTGTAATTAACACCAGAAACGTGATAAAAGTTTATTAGTTGATGATTATAGTAATTCACATTATCTTCTAATCTACGAGAAAAAAAATCCCAATCTCGTAAATCACCTACACGTAAACCTCTCCTAGCTATTTTATCTTCATATGCCGGTCCAATACCACACTTAGTAGTTCCAATAGAATACTTACCGTATTGATTTTCTCTAGCTATATCCATAGCAATATGATAACAAAAAATTAAATGACATGATTGCGATATAATAATGCGATTTCGAACATCATAATTATGTTTCTGTAACATTTCAATTTCATTAATAAAGTGAACAGGAGATAAAACAACACCATTCGCTATTACAGCTGTAACATTATCATGTAAAATTCCAGAAGGTAAAACATGTAAAACAATTTTTTTTTCATTAACAACTAACGTATGCCCAGCATTATGACCTCCTTGATACCTAACAACATAATTTGTATCTTTATTGGTCAAAAAATCTACGATTTTTCCTTTTCCTTCATCTCCCCATTGAGCACCTATAATAGCAATATTACCTTTTATCATAAATTAATTACCTATATTTTACCAAACGTTAATACAACGTAAAACCTTATTTTATTCAAAAAAAATTAAATTATATAACTTAATATTATTTAAATTTTTTCATATATTTGAAAAAATAATTATTATCTGGATTAATTATTAAAATATCTCGTCCATTTTTAAAACTATTTTCATATGCTTGAAGACTACGAATAAAGCTGTAGAAATTATACTCTTTATTGAACGAATCAGAAAATAACTCAGCAACTACAGCTTCTCCTTCACCTCTTATAATCAAAGCTTGTTGTTGTGCATTTGATAAAACTCTAATTACTTCATAATCGGCAAGTGCTTTCAATTTTTCTGCTTCTTCCTGACCTTTAGACCGTTGGCTTCTAGCAACAGCTTCGCGTTCTGCTCGCATTCTATTATATATTGCATCAGATACTTCAATTGGTAAATTAATTTGTTTAATACGTACATCAATTACTTTAATACCTAACTCAGCCATACTATTAGAGTTAACAAACATTCTATTATATCTTGGATCTTTAAAATCTAATACCATATTCTCATTTTGTTTTATAACATTATCCATTTCATAATCTATACTACCAGAATTTAAAGCATCTCGAACATCAGTAGTTAAACGACCTCTAGAATCAGTAACAATTTCTTTTACATTAAGTCGTCCTATCTCAGAACGTAATCGATCACTAAATTTTCGCTTTAGTAATATTTCCGCTTGAGAAATATCACCTCCTCCCGTAGCTAAATAATATCGACTAAAATCACCAATTCTCCATTTTATATAAGAATCTACAATTAAATCTTTTTTTTCTTTTGTTACAAAACGATCTGCCTGATTATCCATCGTTTGAATTCTAGAATCTAATATTTTTACTGTTTCAAAAATTGGGAATTTTATATGTAAACCAGGATTATATACTAAAGGTTGACTTGTTTTATTACGTAAAACTTTACCAAATCGTAATACAATGCCTTTTTGTCCTTCCTGAACAACAAATACACATAAAAATAAGAAAATACATATTCCGCTACAAATTATTGTACAAACCTTATTCATACTTTATTCCCGCCCTTTCCTTGGAAAATGAACTCTAAGAACACGAGTTTTTTTCTGATCTACTATATTATTATGCAATTTGTTAGAAATAACACTATTACTATTTTGTTTCTTAGAGACAGGAACCTGAAGGTTATTTAGAATACTTTCCTGCCTAGGAATACTGTAATTATAGGGTGTTAAAGGAATATTTTTTTTAGAAAATAAATTATCTATAGAAAATAACAACGAATTATTATTAACAAATATTTTTCTAACATGACTAAATATCTTTTCCATAGACTCAATATATAACCTTTCTGTAGTAATGTCTTTTGAAATTTTATACGCAGGTAATATTTTTAAAAATCTTGCAATTTCTCCTTTTGCGTGTGATATTATGCGAAATTTATATGCTCTAGCTTCTTCTAAAATACGCTGTGCTTTACCGTTGGCTTTCGGTTGTACCTCATTTACATAGGCTTCTGCTTCTCGAATATATTGTTCTCTATTCTCTCTAGCAGCTATTGCATCGTCAAAAGCAGATTTAACTTCTTCAGGAGGCCTAGCGACTTGAAAGTTTACATCTAGTACAGTTATACCCATATTATAAGGTAATATTGTTTTCTCTATTTCTTTTTGTGTATCACTTCTAACTATAGTTCGACCTTCAGTTAAAACTCGATCCATGGTAGAATGACCTATGACACCTCTCAACGCACTATCAGTAGCTTCTCTTAAACTATCGTCAGGGTTAGTAACCGAAAACAAATAATTCAATGGATCAGTAATACGATACTGTACGTTCATTTCTACTCGAACAACATTTTCATCAGACGTTAACATAACACCGGAAGTTGCTAATTCTTTAACAGATTTTATATTAATAGGAACTACATGATCAACAAACACTAATCTCCAATTTAAACCAGGTCCAACTAAATGACTAAATTTTCCAAATCGTGTAATTACACCACGTTCGGCTTCTTTAATAGTATAAAAACCGTTCACTGCTAAAGTAAATACAACCGTTATTAAAATTAATATTATAGGATTTTGAGCACATTTATAAGATCCTGAATTATTGTAAAATGATTGTATTTTTAATTTTAAAGAGTAAAAAAATTTTTTTAATTCAAGTAAAGTAAAAAATCCATTTTTTTTATTCTTAAAATTTTCTGAATTTCGATTTTTTTTGCTCCAAGGATCTAGTTCAGGTTTATTATTACTGGGCTGATTCCAGACCATTCTTATCTCCATTGATTATTTTAAAGACAAAAATCTCTTCATAAACCATTTTGTAAAATTCTAAATTACTTTTCATTTTGTATGAAACAAATTAAATATATTTTCAAAAACTAACAAATATATTATATTATTTTAATACATAGTAATAGATCTTATGTATATTCATTAATATATTCTATTAAACTATTACAACTAATTCTTACACAAAAAATATTTAACTACTTTTAAAATCATCATACTGATATGATAAATTTATAAAAAATATTGGAAATATAATGCAAATTAAAATGGACATTATTTCTAAAGTTTAATCCAAATATTTTAAAAATTTTAAAAATTATTTCAAATATTATATATTTAAAATAATTAAATACTATTATATAAAAATTATAAATTATGAATATTATACATATAACACACATTAGTTGACGAAATTATACTATTGACTAATAATTTTTATTATTTGACTACTTATATCATCTAAATTATCATTATTTTTTAATATATTAATATTACTCCAATTTTTTAACCACGTTAGTTGATTTTTAGCTAATTTTTTAGTAGCACTAATTGATTTATGTATCATGTCATCATAACTTAAATTATTAATAAGATAATCCCACATTTGTCGATATCCAACACAGCGCATAGAAGGTAAATTGATATTTAAATCTCCACGATTTAACAAATGTTCAACTTCTTTTTGAAATCCTGATTTCAGCATATTGCTAAAACGAGTGCATATATTATTAACTAACCAGTTTTTGCTCCTTGGCATAATAGAAAATTGTACTACTTTATATGGAAATTGGTATTTTTTTAATTTTGTTAAATGAGTTAATGTTTTTCCTGATATATAGAATATCTCTAATGCTCTCAAGATTCTTTGAATATCATGAGGATGAATTCTCTTCGAAGATTCAAAATCAATTTCTCTTAATTTATTATATAAAAAATTTTTGTTAGTTTTTACCATAGAATATAAATATGAACGAACTTTGTTATTAGCAGTAGGTAATTGTGGCAATCCATCTAACAATATCTTAAAATAAAACATTGTCCCTCCAACTAATAAAGGAATCCTTCCTAACGAAAAAATATGTTCTATTATCTTTAACACATCTTTATGAAACTCACCTACTGAATATACTTCAATAGGATCTTTAATATCAATTAAATAGTACGGATTGTCTAATAATTCTCGAGAAGTTGGTTTCGCAGTACCAATATTCATACCACGATAAATTAATGCTGAATCTACACTAACTAATTCAACTGGTATTAACTGCCTTAATTTTACTGCAATCGCGCTTTTACCACAGGCAGTAGGACCCATTAAAAATATTACTAACGGATATTTTAATTCTATATTTTTAGTAATCATGTTTTTAGTAAGAGTAACGCTAAATCGATGTTAACAGGTTGTAATAATATAGGAACAGGATTATATATCAATTCTTGACAATATTTCTCACATTCTGAAAATAATTTTATAATATGTAAATCATTCCAATGTGAAATACGAATTTCGAGATTATTGGAAATATTTGCGATTAATATAGACAAATTTATTTGATAATTATTAGCTATGAAACAACTTAACATAAAAAAAAATATTATCAATATTCTGATGAATAAATATAGAAGGAATAGAATACAACTGTATAGCAGTTAAAACAAAAGCATATTGTAAACCAATCTTCAGTAACAAATTTTTATATGTATGCAAAATTTTTCGTTGACTAGGATTTTTGATAATAAAGTTAGGAATACTGAAATACTCAAATTGAATACCGTTACTTGTTATCCCTAGTTCTAATTTAGATTTATCAATCAAACGCTGTTCCATAAGTAAAGATAATATAAATAATTTTTCTTTATTAATAATAAATTCCCAAATATAGTACAATATTTCTTAAATAAAACTTATTTAAAATAATTTTTATTATCATAGCTATTTGATATTAATTTAGTTTTTTTAACAAGTATATTTGATTTATGAAATTTATATTGTATTATATCATCTAACATCTTATTTTTTAAGAAATTATTTTTACTAGTACTCGATTTATTTCCTAAAGCTCATTTAGGAGTTTTCTTTTTATTAAAATATCTAAAATAACGTTTTTTTAAAAAAAATAGACTGATATAAACTCATGAACTATACAAATTGAAAAAATATTCACTTGTTTTTTATCAGGACGGTACATTAATATCTAATGCATTTGGAGTAATATTAAAATATAAAATATAAGAAACTACGCATATTACCAAAATGTCTTTAACTGCTTCCAAAATTGAATGACGTATAACATTATTATAGACAATACGATAATTAACGTAACAATATTGAATACGCTTATTTTTAATGTCATTAATATGAATATATCCATCCAAGAATTTTCATATTATCATATTCACAATTAATAAAAGTTACATAGTTTGTTAAAGAAAAAACCACAAACCATATTAACTCTATTTCTTTCTTTATTGTCATTGCTAGATGCAGAATAATATCGAATTAATTTGTTATTTTGTTTCAAACAAACGTTAATTTGGTTATTAAAACAAAGATAAACGTCGTACAACTTCATCCAAGTTAACAAATTTAAAACATCCAGACTTTGCAAATTTTTTACGAACTGGTTGATTAAAAAACAAATCTAAAATAGTTAACGTAGTAACCTTGAGTATGATTCTATAGGTTGTAAACAGCATCTTAAATTTTGTCCAAAAAAATGAATAACCCCATCCTTTTTGTTCTAAACAATGACAAAAAGATAATATCAATCAAGATACCGAATTAATACTAACTAATGCCTCACCACGGAATCCTAAAGTAGTAGCAGATTCTAAATCCTGTATAGAATAAATTTTATTAGTTGAGTGTCGAGGCAATGATAAA
This sequence comes from Buchnera aphidicola (Melaphis rhois), assembly GCF_005080745.1. Lineage (NCBI taxonomy): Bacteria > Pseudomonadati > Pseudomonadota > Gammaproteobacteria > Enterobacterales > Erwiniaceae > Buchnera > Buchnera aphidicola. Next base: position 577,764 of record NZ_CP033004.1, read on the forward strand.
ACTAAATATTCCTTACAAATTCTACAACTATTATCTCTAATATTAATTAAATTTAATCCACCATTTTCAACATCAATATCGATACTAGTAGAACCTGTATCTATACTATTTTCTATTAGTTCTTTAACTATAGAAGCATAAAAGTGAATAACTTCTCCTGCAGCAATATAATTTAATGCTATTTTAGGTAATATACAAATAAACATAAACTAAATTCTCCAAATAATCATAAAATAATCAATTGTATACCACATAACTTACAAAAACATATAAATTCCTCGAGTAAAAAAATAATAAAACAATTAAATATAAACTTTAAATACAATAAATTTCAACGAACATATTTATCAAAAAATAAATATATTTAATTAAATTAGTATTATTTTATATTTTTCTAATGCATAATTTTTTAAAGAAATAAAAATATTCAGTAATTAAAGTAACAACAGGTAATGCTAAATCTAACCCACTAATTTCTGATAAAACGTAATTAATTCCTTTACTATTAATTAAAAAATTTAATTTTACTGCTTCAACATCTTTATTATTCTCATAACATAGTGCAGCTGCTACTCCTTTAACTAAATTAATATTAGAACATTTATATTCTAAAGTACCTAAAATAGGCTTAATTAAACGATCGTTATTACTCAATTTCCTCAAAGGATTGCGACTAACTCTTATTAAATCGTCAACTAAAAAAGAGTTTTTAAATCTATGTAAAATTGAATTAATATAATTACTATGCTTATTTTCATTTAAACCATACCGAAATTTTAATACATTTCCACTTTCTTTCATTGCACCGTATACAATGTTATATATATCATGATCTAAAATAGCATTATATATGTTGTTATATCCATATAATAAACCTAAATATGCAGTAATAGCGTGTCCAGTATTCAAAGTAAATAATTTTCTTTCACTGTAAGCATCTAAATTACTACTCAATTTCATATTAATAATATTAGGGATACTACCTTTAAATTGATTGATATCACATATTATTTCTTTAAACTCTTCTACTCGAACAAATAAAATTTTATTTTTTTTTGTATTATTAAATGACACAATTCTATCTACTACAGTATCTACAAATCCCACATTTTTTTCTAAATATTCATGATATTCTATAGATAATACATTCAAAACGCGTTGCTTTAATACTGAACTACAACGAAATAAATTTTCGCATGCGAGAATGTTAACTAAATTGTTCTTTTTATTTTGTATTTTATATATTATACCTTTCGAAATTAAATTTGCTAAAGAACTAATAACATTAGCTCCTACAGATATAGTAATAATATCCATTTCTGCTATAATAGGTATAATTTTAGGATCATTAACATATATCGCTTTTATTCCATCAATTTTATCTAAATAAGATGTATCTCCTAATATTTCAATTTCATATGATTTATACATATTAATAGTATCAACAATTTCTTTATTAATATCAGAAAAAGTTAAATCAAATCCGGAATGTACTAATATTTGTCCAATGAATCCTCGACCTATATTTCCAGCACCAAAATGTAATGCTTTCATTTTCTATTTCCAATGTATAATGTATTAATACAGCAATATTATATTATTAATAATAAAATGGTATTTTCATACAATTCATTATTTATAATTATCTTGGGATATTTTGTGAAAATAATTTTAATACATCATTTACGTTTCTCGTATTAGACAAGTTTTTAATTACTAATTTATCATCTAATGCATTTGTAATGTTACTTACTATCATAACATGTTCATTGTTACGCGCTGCAATACCAATAACTAAAAATGCAATATCGCCTGGATCATCTCCAAATCGTACACCTTGAGGGAATTGACAAAAAATTGCTCCAGTTTTTAATATAGAATCCTTGGCCTTTATAGTACCATGTGGCAAAGCTATGGACTCTCCTAGCCATGTAGACATCATATTTTCTCTTTCTAACATTGCTGAAATATAATCTTGTTTTACATAACCTTGTTTCACTAACTGTTCACCTATAAACCTAATAGCTTCTTCTTTGTTTCTAGCTTTTTTATTCAAAAATACATTTTTTTTAGTGAAATAAAATAAATTATTTATTTTAATATCTTCTTTTTTATTTTCAATTTTATCACTATGAAAGATTTTAGTATCATCAATATTATTTTTAACTAAATATTTTCCTAACATTTTATAAAAGTTGTAATCTAAAAAATTATTCAAAGATAAATGTTGTAATTTAGGATGTTGTATTCTAGCCCTATCAGTAAGATTTTTATGAGTTATAACTAAATCAGTATCATTAGAAATAGAATCAATAGCAGCATTCGAAACAACAATATTAATATTTAAACCATTTAATATTTTTTTAAGTATTCCTGCTCCTATTGCGCTAGAACCCATGCCAGCATCACAAGCAACAATAATTTTATTTATTTTTTTTCTAGAATCAAGATAATTATCATCAATTAATTTTGAACCATCATTTAATTCGGATGTTGTTTTTTCACGTTGTATTAATATTTTAATATCATTTTCTTGATAATTCGTACTAAAAATTTTTAATATTATAAAAGACATTATAAAAGAAACCAAGAAAGATATCGCAACTGAAAAAGTATTAACAATATATAAACCTTTTGGAGTCATAGCAAAAATCGATATAATAGAACCTGGAGAAGCAGCTGATACAAGTCCACCATTAAAAATAGTCAATACAGATATATTAGCCATACTACCTAAAATTAATGCTATAATTAATTTCGGATTGAGTAATACATAAGGAAAATATACTTCATGTATTCCACCCAATAATTGAATAATTGATGCATTTCGCAAAGAAGATTTAATATCTTTACTTTGATTTTTTAAACAAAATAAAGCCATAAGTACGCCAATTCCAGGCCCAGGATTAGATTCAATTAAAAAAAAGATAGATTTATTAAATTTATCTACTTCTTGCATACCTAAAGATGAAAAAATACCGTGATTAATAGCATTATTTAGAAAAAAAATTTTAGCAGGTTCGATAAAAATAGAAATTAAAGGTAAAAAATTATTCTTAATAATTATATTTACACTATACTCTAAAATATTAGAAAATTGTTCAATTATTGGACCTATGACAAAAAAAGATACTATTGACAATAATATTCCGATAATTCCTGACGAAAAATTGTTTATCAACATTTCAAAACTACTAGCAATGTTATTTTTAATAATTTTATCAAACCAACGAATAATCCAGCCTCCTAATGGTCCTATTATCATAGCTCCTAATAACATTGGTGAAGTAGTATTAACTGCAGCGCCAATTATAGCTATACTTCCAACAATTGCTCCTCTTTTACCACTTATTAACTGGCCTCCCTTATTAGCAATTAAAATAGGAAAAAGATAGGCTACCATTGGACCTGCTATTTTTTCTAAATCTTTATTTGGAATCCATCCAGAATGAAAAAATAATCCACTAATTAATCCCCATGCAATAAAAGCACTAATATTTGGCATAATCATTTTACTTAAAAATCGACCAATATTTTGAACTTTAACTTTTATTAACACTGACATGCCTTTTCCTTACTTCATTAATTTAGTTGATAAAATAATTGCTTTTTGCAAAATATAAAAATAAGAAAAATATAAAATTTTAAAATGAGATAATTAAAGTCGTAAATAATCCACATTAACTAAAAGATTTATAAAAATTAATTAAACCATTAGTAGATGAATCATATTGTATTTCTTGAGATTTATTTATTAAACTGCAAGAAATAGTTTTAGCAAGCTTTTTACCTAATTCAACACCCCATTGATCAAAACTAAAAATATTAAATATCACACCTTGAGTAAATACTTTATGCTCATACAATGCAATTAATGCGCCTAAATTATAAGGATTAATTTGATATAAAAAAATAGAATTGCTAGGTTTGTTACCTTCAAATGCTTTATAAGGAAATGCATATAGTGAATCTTTAGTTGGTGATGAAATATTATTACACTTATTTTCCGTATTAATTTCAAATTGTCCAAAAGCTAAAGCTTGAGTTTGAGAAAAAAAATGAGAAAGCAATTGAACATGATGATTAACCAAAACATGATTGTTGGGACAAACAGAAGCAATAAAATCACAAGGAACTAATTTAGTACCTTGATGTAATAATTGATAAAATGCATGCTGTCCGTTAGTTCCCGATTCTCCCCAAATAATAGGACCTGTTTGCCAACGAACAAAACAACCATTTCTATCAACATTTTTACCATTGGATTCCATATTAGTTTGCTGAAGAAATGCAGGGAAGCGACGCATGTTTTGATCATATGGTAAAATTGCTTCTGTCTCTGATAAAAAAAAATTATTATACCAAATACCAATTAAAGCCAATAAAACAGGTATGTTTTTACTAAAATCTGTATTTAGGTAGTGCTGATCCATTGCATGAGCACCATGTAAGAGAAGTAAAAAATTACTAAACCCAATAGACAAGACTATAGAAAACCCTACAGATGACCACAATGAATAACGACCACCTACCCAATCCCAAAATGTAAATATATTATCTAACTTAATACCAAAATCAATGACATTTTTTACATTCATAGATATAGCAATAAAATGATTATCTAAAAAATCATTAGTATGAAAATATTCATTCATCCATATTTTAGCAGTATTAGCATTAATAAGCGTTTCTTCTGTAGTAAACGTTTTTGAAACAACCAAAAATAAAGTTGTTTCTGGATTAATTTTTTTTAAAACATTAGAAATATGAGATCCATCCATATTAGAAACAAAATGCATCTTTAAATGATTCCTATAAGCATCTAATGCTTGAACTATCATTGAAGGTCCTAAATCTGAACCCCCTATACCAATATTTACTATGTCAGTAATTGACTTACCTGTATATCCTTTCCAAGTTCCATTAATAATTAACTTGGAAAATAACTTCATTTTTTCTAACATATTATTAACGTCAATCATGACATTTTTATTATCATAAGTGATAGAAGTATTGCTCAAATTTCTTAACGCTACATGTAATACGGCACGGTTTTCAGTACGATTAATTTTTTCCCCATTAAACATAGAATGAATTGCGCCGCTTAAATCCACTTCTTTCGCTAACATTAATAATTTTAAAATAGTATCACTAGTAATGCGATTTTTAGAAAAATCTACTAATATTTGATTGTTAAAATTTATTGAAAATTTATGAAATCTATCTTTATCTTGAAAAAACAAATCTTTCATATGTAAATCTTTTATTTTATAAAAATGTTCCTTTAAACTTTTCCATGAATTAGTATCAACAGGATTAATATTTTTCATAAAAAACTCTCGCTAATTTACAATTTTAAAAACGTTGTTAAACTATTATATTTGTTATATTAAAATATATTATTAATAAATATGCCATATAGAAAATTTTTATCAGATTATGTTTTTTTTAAAAGTTATATTTATATAATGTTCAAATTATATAATATTGCAATATCGTTACTATATTAAATTATAATTCACTTGTAATTATAAAAACTTGAACACTAAATTTATATAGATATGATATTATTCACTTCTTTCTTTACGTAATTACATCAATTAACATTCAATTATAAAAAATATAAATGTTAATTGATATATTCATATTGTACCTGAATTACACTAAGACCATTTAAATACTAAGTTTGCATGCTAATTTAAAAAAATTAATAAAAAACTTATATCACTAGTTACACAATATTTAAGTTTTGTATATTTAAAACTAGTTGTTAAATAAACAATATTATAAAATATAATACAAAGTTTAAAAAATTAAGTCCTGAATTACTATTTTATAATATTACCTTTTAGATTTATACCTTCTAAAATAGAAATATAGAACTAGATCTTAAAATATTTAATAAAATATCAAATTTTTGAAATGCTACGCAATTATAATTTTTAAACAATTATATTATTTAATACAATCTATTAACTATTTTATAATACGTTTTTAAATATTCATGTTAGTTAAAATAATTATATTAAAAATAAAACTTAACTATTATTGATTAAAAATAAAATGACAATTAGCAAAAATAATTTAATTTGGATCGATTTAGAAATGACAGGTCTAAATCCAAATATACACAAAATTATCGAAATTGTTACATTAATAACTAATATTAATTTAAAAATTTTATCTATTGGACCAGTTATAGCAATTAATCAAACGAGTACTCAACTAAAATTAATGAATACATGGAACCATAAAACCCATTGTGAAAATGGGTTAATAAATCGTATAAAAAATAGTTTATACACTGAAAAATTAGCTGAAACTGAAACTATTTCTTTTTTAAAAAAGTGGGTTCCAAAAAATACATCTCCAATGTGTGGAAATACTATTAGCAAAGATAGACAATTCTTATTTAAATATATGCCTACTTTAGAAAAATATTTTCACTATCGACAAATAGACGTTAGTACAATTAAAGAATTAGTTATTCGATGGAATCCTATATTATATGAAAACTTAAAAAAAAAACATAACCATAAAGCATTAAGCGATTTATATGAATCAGTATATGAACTAAAATATTATCGAAATAATTTTTTAAAACTTTGATACAAAATTTGAACACAATAATATTCATAACACGCTATTACTTTTTGAAAACCATAAATTTTTACCAATTAACACTTGAATTTTTTTTGTTTTTATAATAAAGTTTGTTTTATCGCGGGAATAGCTCAGAAGGTAGAGTACAACCTTGCCAAGGTTGGGGTCGCGAGTTCGAATCTCGTTTCCCGCTATATTTTATAGAAATTAAAACTATTTTATATTTTTCATAAAATATAATAATATAAAAGGCATTCCATCAATAACTTACATTTTAATGTCAACTTTTATAAAAATTTAGGATAAAATTTATGTTATATAATACATTTTGTATATTTATAATTCTAATTAATTTTACTCTATTTTATCCTTTACTTATTTCATCAAATAAATTAACTAATAAAACGCAATATGAAAATACTATGTACAAGTTAAATGACACAATTATAAACGTATCACATAATAACTATTTTAATAAAAACACTTCAAAAATTTTTTTTATAAAAACAATGATTACTTAAAAACACATTTTCAATTTAAAAAAGAATTATTTTCTCGCCGGTGTACAAAAAGTAAAAATTTTAAAAAAAATATTATTTATAAAAAATATTTTACAAAAAAAACAAAAAAAATTGTTATTGCCATAGATGCAGGTCATGGAGGTCAAGACCCTGGAGCTATTGGAATAAATAAAACTAAAGAAAAAGATATTACTCTATCAATTTCTAAACAACTAGAAAATAAACTCAAGAAATCTAAATTGTTTAAAGTTATAATGACTAGAAAAAAAAATAATTATATATCTATTTCGAAGAGAACTAAAATAGCAAAAAAAAATAATGTTAACGCATTAATTTCTATTCATACTAATTCATCTAAAAATTCAAAAATGTCCGGATCATCTATATGGTTACTATCCAAACAACGAATTAATTCCGAAATAGTTCATTGGTCGAAAAAAAATATCAACGATATAATAAAATTTAAAAAAAACAGACAATACTTTTTTAAAAAAAATATTGATCCATATTTAAAATTAGCTTTATTAGATTTTAAATTCAACTACGTCCAAAAATTAGGATATATGTTAGCAAAGAATGTTATACGAGAACTAAAAAATGTTAATTCTTTATATCAATCCCATCCTAAACATGCTAATTTTGGAATACTAAAATCTCCTAATTTTCCATCTATATTAATAGAAATTGGATTTATAAGTAACAAATTAGAAGAAAAAAAATTAAACAATAAATCTTATCAAAAAATTATAGTTAATTCCATATATTGTGGAATAAAAAAACATTTCTTCAATAACTCCGTTGATAAAAGAAGCAAAAATAATTTAGAAATCTATTATTAAAAATTTTATATAGAACAATATAAAGTTTATAATTATTTGACAGAAACAGATTTATATTTTTTAAGTACATAAATTACTAAAATTTATAAAATTAAATCAAAATATTATATTTAAAACTTGATACAATAAAATTTTAACAATAAATAATTCAATAACAAAATTAAAAATTTTATTTTTATTTATTACTATTCATTTTAAACTTTTTATTGAATTTTTCAACTCGGCCACCAGTATCTGCTACTCGTTGTTTTCCGGTATAAAAAGGGTGACATTTAGAACACACATCAATATTTATATCTTTACATAAAGTAGAAAACGTTTTAATTACATTATTACAAGAACAAATAACCGATATTTCAGAATAATTAGGATGAATTTTTTTTTTCATAAACCCTTCTAATTTTGTATTTTAGATAAAGTAATAGTGATCAAAATAAGATTAAATATTAAAAACTTTAATTATATTATGTTAACATCAAAAATCACAAATAAAAATTACTTTTTAAAATTAATATACTATTAATATATATTAAAATTATTAACATATATTTTGTTTTAGAACACTAAAATATTTGATTAAAATATAACAATTTAAAAAACAAAAATTTTCTTAGATAAAACTATAAATAACAAATGTTTCCTATTCTACAAATGATATAAAACATACCTTATTCATAAAAAAATCATGTTAAAATAATAATATTGCTACAATTACTATGTTAATATTTACTGTAATGTCATTATCTTATGCTATCTATTAACATACTATTTGGAAAATATCGAATAATTACTCAAATTATTTACAATTCAAATTTTAAATAAAATAGTTAATAACATTATTCTAAAATAACCCAAAATGAAAATACATACATAAAAAAATAAAATATATGCAAAAATTTTATCTTCAAACATACATACAATTTTAAATCATATTAAAACAATAAAATGTACTCAAATTAAAATTTCACTATAATTTTATTATCAACTAATCAAAAAATCATTAAAATCAGTTCTTTAATTATAATATTAAAAGTTTGAAATAGTCACATATGAAAAAATTTATATTATACTTATTTTATAAATATAATAATCAAAATACTCAATCCGTATGTTTTGTTACTTTAAAAAATATCAATAAAAAACATCACAAACGTATTAAAAAAATAAAGTACATTTATTAAAAAAACTAAATTATTTAATAACATTTATTAATGTATATTATTGTAAATAATATCTTAAATTTTTTGAAATTTAATAGTTAATTTTTGCAATATTATTAAATTTTATATAAGGATTATATTTTATGACGACAATTCTTAGTGTACGTCTTAAAAAATCAGTAGTAATCGGAGGAGATGGACAAGCAACATTAGGTAATACAATTATGAAAAGTAATGTTAAAAAAGTAAGAACACTATACCATGAACAAGTAATTGCAGGATTCGCTGGGGGGACAGCAGATGCATTTACATTATTTGAATTATTTGAAAAAAAATTACTAATGTATCAAGGCCATTTACAACGAGCAGCAATTGAGCTAGCAAAAGATTGGAGAACTGACAAAATACTGCGTAAACTTGAAGCTTTATTAGCAGTAGCAGATAAAGAAAAATCGTTTATTATTACGGGTAATGGCGATATAATTCAACCAGAAAATGATTTAATGGCTATTGGTTCAGGTGGGCCTTATGCACAAGCAGCAGCACAAGCTATGATAGATAACACTTCTCTAACCGCAAAACAAATTGTAAAAATTGCACTTAAAATCACTTCTGGAATTTGTATATATACAAATAATGTTTTTACTATTAAAGAACTAACTTCTGAACAGTAAGGATTATATCTATGTCAGACATGACTCCTCTCGAAATAGTTAAAGAACTCAATCGATTCATAATCGGCCAAGAAAAAGCAAAACGCGCTGTAGCTATTGCTTTACGAAATCGCTGGCGTCGTATGAAATTAAATAAAGAGCTAAGATATGAAGTAACACCAAAAAACATTTTAATGATAGGTCCAACCGGAGTAGGAAAGACAGAAATTGCTAGACGGTTAGCCACATTAGCTAACGCTCCTTTTATTAAAGTAGAAGCTACAAAATTTACGGAAATAGGATATGTTGGAAAAGAAGTAGATTCAATTATCAGAGATTTAACGGATCTAGCTATAAAAATGATACGAAACCAAAT
>NZ_CP033004.1:587974-589159 GCF_005080745.1 Buchnera aphidicola (Melaphis rhois)
AAATGGGAAGAATCAGATATTTCTAATAAACCAATCGCAGCTACTCAATTATTTAGAAAAAAGTTGAGAGAAGGGCAACTTGACGAAAAAGAAATTGAAATCAATGTTTCTTCAACTCCAATGGGAATAGAAATTATGGCTCCACCAGGTATGGAAGAATTAACAAATCAATTGCAATCATTATTTCAAAATTTAGGAGGTAGGAAAAAAAATATAAAAAAATTAAAAATAAAAGATGCTATGAGATTATTAATTGAAGAAGAATCAACTAAATTAATAAATTTAGAAGTGTTAAAAAAACAAGCTATTCATGCAGTAGAGCAAAATGGAATTGTATTTATTGATGAAATCGATAAAATATGTAAAGGTAGAGGTGTAACAGGACCTGATATATCAAGAGAAGGAGTTCAAAGAGATTTATTGCCATTAATCGAAGGATGCACTATTTCTACTAAACACGGTATGGTAAAAACAGATCATATTCTGTTTATTGCATCAGGAGCATTTCAAATTTCTACTCCTTCTGATTTAATTCCAGAACTACAAGGTCGTCTTCCTATTAGAGTAGAATTGCAAGCACTAACAATTGATGATTTTGAATTGATTTTAACCGAACCTAAAGCATCAATAACTGTACAATATAAAGCATTAATGAAAACAGAAAATGTTCACATTAATTTCACTGAAGAAGGAATTCGTTATATTGCTGAAATAGCATGGAAAGCTAATGAATCTATAGAAAATATCGGAGCTCGTAGATTATATACTGTACTAGAACATTTAATGGAAGATATTTCATTCAATGCTAGTAATAATAAAACAGAAATAGTTGTGAACATAGATAAAGAATATGTTAGTAAACATTTAGATGATTTAATCTTAAATAACGACCTCAGCCGATTTATTTTGTAACTATTTAAATGAATTATTTTATATATATAAATTAATTACTTTCCTATCTTGAAAATAAAGATAGGAAAGAGACCATATGTGCAATAAAAAATTTACTTATAAAAACATCATTAATAATTTTTTCGTTTTTTAAATTTTTTAACAAAAATTGTTTTATACATAGATACGAATACATTATCTTGAAATAATCATAGTACATAGCATTAATTATTACATAGCATTAATTTTATTTAACAAGCCATTTAACATATCCTTCCACATTTCTCTTTCTCC
>NZ_CP033004.1:589253-593289 GCF_005080745.1 Buchnera aphidicola (Melaphis rhois)
TAATAAAATAGTATCAATAGCTTGTTGTATTTTTTCTTCTAATTTAGAAAACGTTTCGAAAATCATTAATTCATATCCTTTTTAATAATATTATATTACTCATTTTTACAATTGAATAATAATCATTAAATATTTAATAAGTAATTAAAATTATTTTTAAATATGATAAATATTTGATTTAAATGTTATAATATAACGTACTAAGTATTTTTTGTTATGAAATGTTAAAATAACTTTTAACAACTACTATAATCCACAACGAATTTAATATATTTAACTATTTAAAGTAATGTTGAAAAACTACGTTACAACAATATCAAAATATTTATATATAATGAAATTATAATTGATTCTCTTAAAAGTATTAATATATATAAATATTATACATAAATTTTAAGTTTATTAAGCAATTTATAATTTCAATGAACACAAATATTTAATTCAATAAAATGATGTTTATCATATATAGTACTAATATATTTGTTTTAATTATCACATCAACTTACTTCGAAATCCAAATCATAGTATTTTTTAATAATTCCGTACCATGAATAGTCAATATAGATTCAGGATGAAATTGAAATCCACAAATTTTTTCATCATCATTACGAACAGCCATGACCATATCATTATAATAAGCATTAACAGTTAATATATTAGGAACTTTATTACAAATAAGAGAATGGTATCGTGCTGCAAAAAAAGGATTAGGAATACCACAAAACATAGCTTTTCCATCATGCTGAATTAAAGAAGCTTTACCATGTAATATTTCTCCTGCATATTTTATATGTCCTCCATACATTTTAACAATAGCTTGATGACCTAAGCAAATACCAATAATAGGAATTTTACCTCTCATTTTGTCTAATAATTCAGGCATACAACCTGCATTTTCTGGATTGCCTGGTCCAGGAGATAATATTAAAACTGGACGATACATTTTAGATATTTTTTTTATAATAATTTTAATTGATATTGTATTCCTATAAATAACAACATTATAATTATTGATTCGAAGCTGATCTACTAAATTATATGTAAATGAATCAATATTATCCAACAAAAGTATATCATTCATTATGATACTCTATATGACAGGAATGTGATTCAGAAATAGCTTGTAGTACAGCTTTAGCTTTATTTTTGCTTTCATCTGCTTCTGATTGCGGAATAGAATCTATAACTATTCCAGCTCCTGCTTGAACAATAGCTATATTATTTTCAACATACGCAGATCGAATAACAATGCAAGTATCTAATGCTCCTGAAGCAGTAAAATATCCTATTGATCCTCCATAACTACCTCTTTTTTCCTTTTCTACATATGAAATTAATTCCATTGCTCGAATTTTCGGGGCACCACTTAACGTTCCCATATTCATACATGCTTGATATGCATGAAATACATCTAAATTAGATTTTAATTTTCCGACAACTCGAGAAACTAAGTGCATAACGTGAGAATACCGATCTACTTGTGTTAAATTAGCTACATAACGAGTACCAGGATCACAAATTCTTGCTAAATCGTTTCTTGCTAAATCTACTAACATTAAATGTTCAGCTAATTCTTTATGATTTGTTCTCATTTCAAGTTCTATTCTACTATCTAAATCTAAATCTAACGATCCATTTATTTTCTTTCCCCTTGGCCTAGTCCCAGCAATAGGATAAATTTCAATTTGTCTAGACGATACATCATATTTTAAAGCACTTTCTGGAGAAGCACCAAACAAAGTGAAATGAGAATCTTGCATAAAAAACATATACGGGCTAGGATTATTTTTTTTTAAAACATCATACGCTGCCAAAGAATCAATACATGGCAAATAAAATCGTCTCGATGGAACTACCTGAAAAATTTCTCCAATTAATATTAATTTTTGCATTTCTTCAATAATTTTAATATATTCTTTATCTGTCTTATTGCAAGTTAATACCATTTTTTTTAAAAAAATAGGTTGTAATGGATAAAAAGAACTAGATAATTGTTTTTTTATCATTAACAGTCTAGACTGTAGTCTATTTTTTTCAAATATGTCTGAAGAAAATAAGCTAGCTTGTATATAACAAGTTTTTTTTTTATGATCTAATACTAATAAAGTTTCAGCCAAGTAAAAACAAAAGTCAGGACAAGATTGAGTAGTTTTTAATTTTGGAAGATTTTCAAAATTAGTAATTAAATCATATGAAAACAATCCACCAAAAAACATAGATTTAGACACTTTGTTGTTTTTAGTACTATTTATTAAGAATCGTATTGAATCAAATATAGATAATACATGTAATTTTTTATCCTCATCTAAGTTCATAGAAATTAAAGGAAATTCAATTTTTAATAAATTTTTATTAACCAATATTTTTACTGATTTTGGCAGCAAAGATATAAAAATTGGTAATAGACTTTCTCCATTTTTTGTTAATGCTTCTAATACAACTATTTGATTTAATGCTGAGATACGTAAAGCAGAATCTATAATCATCATACTTTCTAAACTATCTCTTTTATTAATTTCAGCAGATTCTAAGAGTAATGTATTACTTTTATTTCGGCAGATTTGATGAAAAACAATTGTTGGATTAGATTGGTATAAAGCTTCAACTTTTAAAACATCCATTCTTTTAAGACGTTTATTCATTTTGTCTTATTCCAAATTTTTACTATATTTGTATTAAGTTTAAATAATTAAAATTACTATGTTATTATTCTACTATACTGATAATATGATTTATTTTTATTTATATAACACATTATCAAATATATTTTACGACATAATATAAATTAGTTTTAAATCGTTATTAATTTTAAATATTTTGTATGTTTAATAGTAACTCCTAATAAATTACTATAATTAATCGTTATTTACAAACATATTATACGATTAAAAAAACGAATAATTTATATAAATTAAAATAATTTAATAAATTTAATGTATTTATACACTTAATGCTACAACAAATAAACGATTTCTGTTGTTGCATTCAAACAAAGCTAAATAGCATAAATAATATAATAATTACAATTATTAAGAAAACCTAACATTTTTAAATTACGTATGCAATTTTCTTGGTTTTATAAATACTTTGATAAACTTTTGAATAGTTAAAAAACATGTTATCTTGTAAACTAAGCATAAATATATCTAATACCAAAATATTACAAAGGATTTTAATATGAATGATTGGACTATAGCGAAAGTAATAGAAATTAAAAAATGGAAAAACAACTTATTTAGTCTTATTTTAAATGCATCTATTTATCCTTTTGTGGCTGGGCAATTTTCCAGAATATCGTATTTAACACAAGATGGAAAAAAAATCCAAAAAGCTTATTCGTATGTTAATGCTCCTAAAGATAGACATTTAGAATTCTATATAACACTTATACCAAACGGACAATTAACTCCATATTTATATAAATTATCAAAAACAGACAAAATTATGATAAAAAGAACAGCATCTGGATTTTTTACTTTAAATGAAATTCCATCTTGCAAAAACTTATGGATGTTTGCTACTGGAACAGGTATTGGTCCTTATCTTTCTATATTAAAAGATAAAAATGGTACACATAAGTTTGAAAACATTATACTTGTACATGCAGTGCGATACTATGATGATTTAACATATTTGTCTTTAATGTCAAATTTAAAACAACAATATAAAAGACAATTACATATACAAACAATAATTAGTAGAGAAGTTATTAATTTTTCATTGTGTGGGAGAATTCCTAAACTACTAGAAAATAATAAATTGGAAAATACATTAGGTTTTAAAATAAATAAAGATACATGTCACGTTATGCTATGCGGAAATCCAAGCATGGTTAAAGATACACAAGAATTTCTAATAAAAAATAGAAATATGAAAAAACATCTCAGAAAAAAACATGGTCAAATAACTAGTGAAAATTATTGGTAAAATAATAACTTACATCAAATAAAATTAAAGATATTAAATACAATTTTTTATTAGAAATTAATATTTAAGTTAAATTTTAAATAATTTTAACGTGATATAAATTATTTTA
>NZ_CP033004.1:593405-596205 GCF_005080745.1 Buchnera aphidicola (Melaphis rhois)
TCACATAAAATAACTTATCGTCATGTGTTCTAAAAAAATTTATATAAACTTTTCAAAATTAATAATTAATAATTAACTTGAAAATATTACATCAATGAAAATAAAAGTTATTTATCCTGGAACATTTGATCCAATTACATTAGGACACTTAGATATTATAAATAAGATAACGAAAATATTTGATTTTATTGTAATCGCGATCTTCGAAAATACTAAAAAAAAACCATTGTTTAGCATAAAAGAACGAATAAAATTAACAAAAATAGCTACTAAAAAATTTAAAACTATTAAGAAAGTTATTACATTCAATAGATTATTAGTTCAAATAGCTGAATCTGAAAACATAAATTATATAATTAGAGGAATTCGAACGTCTTTAGATTTTGAATATGAATTAAATATGTTTAACATTAATAAAAAAATGTATCCTAAATTAGAAAATATTTCATTTTTTCCATCTCCTAAATATTCTTACATTTCTTCATCATTAGTAAAAGAAATAGTTAGATATGGAGGAAATGTGAAAAGTTATGTTCCTAAATCAGTACATTTAGCTTTACTGAAAAAATATAGGAATATTCCAATATAAAAAACTTGCTTTATCTTAAAATATTTTATAAACGTGAAGTTTTAATAATTATTTCTCTTATAATACTAATAGATATAAAAATATATATGGAGCATATAAATAAAACAACCTGTATATGCTCCACGTTTATTTTATAACAACTAATAAAATCAAAATATAATTTTACATATCTTAACTAACTTTAATAAATTGATTTCAATAAGTTATTCATCAATATTACATAAAAAAATATGCATATTCTATGTTCGGCTCTTTATCTTTAGACAAAATTGTCGATACTTGCGCTCCAAATGAATCATACGTATTGTCGCCAACTTTATAATTCGAATTTAAGTTTGATTTACTAGTAGCCACAAGTTGAAATCTACCATCATTTAATTCATCTATTACATAAGAAACTTTTACATCTTGTAATGTTAAATCAGTTAATTCTGGATGTGCAGTTAGTAATTTAACATAAGGCTGAGAAAATAAATCATTAGTTGAATATGAAGAAACTAACTGTCTTGATTCTAAATTAGGTAATACTTGTTTCAAATCATTCAACATAGATTCCGGAGAATGTTTAGAAATCTGCTGTCCATTAACTTGTAATATAGAGTTCTTACCTTCAATAAGAAAGTCATTATCTAATCTTGTAGTACCTCTTAATTTGTCAAAATGACCTTGAAATTTTCTTCCAGGAGATATTTGAAAATTATTATCATCAATTCCATTTAGAGTATACCAATAAGGTTTTTTTAAATCCTTATTTTCAATTTGTTCTTTAGTTTGAACAGGACTTGGACTATCTGATACTATATTATTTGATTTAATTTCAGTACTATCATCTGAACTGGAAGTAAGACTATCATAAAAACCAGTAATAGTAGATATTACGCTTTTTCCAAAATCAATAGAAGTATCAAATGCAGATCCACCTATATCTTTAATAAATTCAAAAGACGTATTAATAACATTTTTACCAATATCATATATTGATACACAAGTATCTGATACTGAACTTAATAATGCGTCAAAAAAATTTGTCAATGGGGTAAAATCAAATTTTAATACATCTGGAACGGTAAATTTTGGTGTTATATCTTTAAAAAAAGTATAAATAGGGATGAAATATGCTGCAAAACCTTTTAATTGTTCTATTTTATTTGAATCTTCATCCGTTAATGATGAACTATCAATTGTTCCAGTATTAATTGGAGACTGTATAGTTTGATTATCAGAAAGGTCAGAGTATATAACATTCGGACTATTCTGGACAACAGACCATTTCACTTCTTCATTTAATTCAGGAGAAAAATCAATATCACCTTGGTGTTTGTTTATTGAATTATCTTGAGGTTGTGTTTTTTTATTCACATCTACAAGTTGTATGCTATCTACAACTGACATTGATGACATAATATTACGTCCTCTATTTTCTATTAGTTCTTTGTACTTTAATTTAATTTTTTAGTCAAGTTTTGTATAGTGTTTTATTAAAATATTTAAAAAAAATATATAAAATCATTAACTGTATTAAAAATATTAGTATTTATCTAAACTAACTTCAAATACAATATCAAATTAACTTAGTCAATAATTATTACTAAATTATTTATATTTAGATAAATATTATTTGTTGATTTATCTATACTAATTTATCAAATAATATTTTGTATTGTTAATATTATAAAATATAATTACTTACAATATTTGAAAAATTATTTTTATTATAACTCTTAAACGCATTCTATAATAATATTATCATAACGTTAATATTAACTACACAAATAAATTAAAAATTATGAAAAAAAATTAAACACAATAATTTATTAAAATTTTTATTTTGTAAACATTATAATTCATATTGCTAGTTTTAAATATCATTCATTACTCAGAATAACTATATACTTTATACTTAACACACATTTTGTAAATACTAAATATTAAATTTAGCAAAAATTTATTTAATATTATTATATTTCTGTAATAAAAAACAAAAATTATCATTTTTTGAAGTAACATCAATTAAATTATTTAATTTTTTATTCTTATTTAGAAATAAAATTATATGATATGAAATCAAAATGTATAATATTAAACACTATAATATATATAACTCATAATGTATTTATAAACTTTATGAATATAATTTTTAATAATTATGACTAATATTATATAATAAGTAACTTGTTAAATACTCACGTCATTAATGTTTATTTAATATTT
>NZ_CP033004.1:596255-616452 GCF_005080745.1 Buchnera aphidicola (Melaphis rhois)
TAAATATATATTATAACAATCTAATAACTATATAATACTTTTAAGACAATGTTAAAACAAAATACTTACCTAATTTTATATAACAATAAAATATATATGTTTTAAAATTAATTAATTTAATTAACGTTAATTAATCAATTTTAAACTAATCCAATACAAGCCACCAGATAATACAATAGAAACAGGAAACGTTAATACCCAAACAATAATTATATTTTTTATTGTTTGTGTTTGTATTTCATCTCCATTAATTAAAATAGTACCAGCAATAGAAGATGAAATGATATGAGTTGTCGATACTGGAATTCCTGTATAACTAGCCGTACTGATAGATATGGCAGCGGTTAATTGAGATGATATAGCTTGTGCATACGTCATTTTTTTCTTTCCAATTTTCTCTCCAAATGTCGTTACTATTCTTCTCCATCCTATTAGAGTTCCAATAGATAATGATAATGCTACTAAAACAATGATCCATATTGGAGCATATTCAATAGTATTTGATAAATTTTTTTTTAACTTGTTTAAAAAATATCTATCTTCAAATTTAATCGAAGAGTATTGATTAATAACATCTATAAATTCAGTTAAATATAATAGAGATTGACGTAACTGATAACGTTGATCAGATTTAAGTTCTTTATAGTCACAAACATTATCTAATAACTTTTGTGAACTATACAAAACATTTAATATATTGGTATCATTGGATTGTGAAAATAACATTAATTTTTTGTTATTTACATGAATTTTCATCATATTTACACTATTTTGTAAATTATTTTTATTATGTAAATAGTATTTCTTCAAATCTAAAATAGAATTTTTAGTTTGATTAATATCACATTTCGATGCATGTAAATTTACGAAATATCCTGATGGAGCAACACATATTAAAATCAACATAATTAGTCCAATTCCTTTTTGCCCATCATTAGCTCCATGTGAATAACTTACTCCCATAGAAGATAAAATTAATATAATTCTAACTAAAAATGGAGGTTTAATACTTTTTTTGCATTGCTTATAAGGTTTAGAAATTGCATTAACAACATAACTATTCTTACTAACTCTCCAAAAATACTTTAAAATTAATACTAAAATACCAGCTAAAATTAATCCTAATATTGGAGAAAAAATTAAAGATAAAAATACACTAAATAGTTTATTAAAATTAAAAACATGCATTATAGAACAATTATTATTTATTGCATAAGTAATATTAATACCAATAATAGCTCCAATTAGCGTATGAGAACTAGACGTGGGCAAACAAAGAAACCATGTACATAAATTCCATAATATAGCAGCTAATAACATAGAAAAAATAGCTTTTAAACCATATATCGAATCAATATTTAGTAATAGATTAATTGAGAGAAGATGTACGATAGTATAAGCTACGCTTAATCCTCCAAAAATAACTCCTAAAAAGTTACATATTCCAGAAAGCATAACGGCTAGTTCTGAACTAAGTGCATGAGTATAAATTACAGTAGCTATAGCATTAGCAGAATCGTGGAAACCATTAATAACTTCATATAATAAAATTAATAAAAGAGAAAAAATAATTAAAAAATTATTATTGTATCCAAAAAAATAAAACAGATATGACATAATCTTGAAACCATTTTAAGAATATAGATTTTTTATTATCTGTGAGAAAAATAGATAGAGAAAGATATAAATATACAATTACTACGAATATTAATATTTATTTTAAAAATAGGATGTTTATCAGTATTATAGTAAAATAATTTTAAACATATCATATAATAATATACATATAACAATCCTCAAAACTAAAAACAATAAAACGTAAAAATTATTTTAATTCATTTGCGTTATCAATTATATAATTTAATTTAATTGCTAGTACTATTCCAATGTATAAAAAAATGATAACCATTGTTGAAATTCCAGTCCATTTTCCTATCGTCCAAAAAATACCACTTATTGTACCTAAGATACTAGATCCTAAGTAATATGAAAATAAATAAATAGATGAAGTATAACCCCGATTATTTCTTGCTTGCTGACCTATACATGTACTAGTTACTGAATGTGCTGCAAAAAATCCAGCTGAAAATAAAAACAACCCTAAAAATATTATAATTATTCTGTTCCATTGTGAAATAATCAAACCAACTATCATTATAACTAAAGAAATTATCAGCATTCTACCTTCACCATACTTTTCAATCAGGATTCCAGCTTTAGGAGAGCTATATACCCCTATTAAGTAAACAATAGACAATATTCCTATAGTTTCTTGGCTTACAAAAAATGGTTCTAATAACAATCTATATCCCACATAATTAAAGACTGTTATAAAACTACCCATTAAAAAAAATCCCATTAAAAATAATTTAGATACAATAGGATGTTTCCATTGTGCTATGAAATAAGTAAAAATTTTTTTAGGATGTAAAGCAATAGAATGAAAATTCTTAGAACTTGGTAATAAATATAAAAACAATATTGCAAAAACAAATGCTAAAATACTAATCCATTCTAATGAAATTTTCCATGAAAATTTTTCTGCTAATATGCTACTCAAAATTCTGCCAGAAAAACCACCAATAGTATTTCCACTAATATATAGTCCCATCGAAAATGATAAAGTATTAGGATGAATTTCTTCACTAAGATATGTCATAGCTACTGCTGCAACTCCACTTAACGCTAATCCCGTTAGTGCTCTCATAAATATAATATGTTCCCAACTATTCATTTTTGAACAACAAAAGGTAAAAAAAGCTGCTAAAAACAAGGAACTAGACATAACCTTTTTTCTTCCAATTTTATCTGATAATGGACCTGTAAACAGCATTCCTATTGCCATCATAGCAGTAGAAGATGACAAAGATAAACTGCTCTGAGCTGGACTTAAAGAAAAATTTTGAGATAACACAAACAAAATAGGTTGAACACAATATAAAATAGAAAATGTTGCAAAACCTGCTAGAAATAAAGAAATTGTTACTGCTATAAATTTTTTTGTTCCTTTTTCTATATAATATTTTTTATTCTGCATGCTGCCCTTTATTCTTCTATTTATGAATATTATTATAATTGTTATAATGATCTTTTTTAAAGATATTGACTTAACTACATAAAAAAATATTTATTCATTAAATGTTATAACTGTATTTATTAAATATTTAAAATGATACTACAAATAAAAATATCCATCATAAACATGTCTTGCTGAGCCTGTCATATATAATTTTTCTAGATTTCCATTCCATTTGATTTTTAAGTCTCCTCCTAATAAACTGACTTTTACTTCGTTTAATAACATTTTTTCTTTAATTCCAATTGCAACAGCAGCACAAGCACCACTACCACATGATCGTGTCTCTCCTACTCCTCTTTCATATACTCGAAGAGAAATATGTGTTTCAGATATCAATTCCATAAAACCAACATTAGTACCTTCAGGAAATAATATATGATTGCTCAAAATAAATCCGATTTTTTTTACTGGATAACGTTTTATATTTTTTTCGATAATAATACAATGTGGATTACCTATCGATACAACGTAATATTTTATGATTTTTCCTAAAATCAATGCAGAATAATATTTCTGCATATTAAGACTTGAGTAAGGAATATACTTTGGTTCAAAAACAGGAATACCCATATCTACACAAATATCTCTATTTTTTAATATATACAAAATAATTATTCTATTTTTAGTACTAACATTAATAACTTTTTTTTTAGTAAGTTTTTTTAATGTTATAAATAATGCTAAACATCGAGCACCATTTCCACATTGCGATACTTCAGAACCATTCGAATTAAAAATGCGATAGTGAAAATCAATATTTTCTTGTTTTGAACATTCTAATAATAATAATTGATCAAATCCAATTCCTGTATGTCGATGAGATAAATCTTGTATTATTTTAGACGTAAGGAAAAAATTGTTTTTTATATTGTTTAAAACTATAAAATCGTTTTCTAAACCGTGCATTTTAGAAAAGCAGATTTTTCTTTTAGATAAGCTCATATTTTAATTGGTCTTCATATTATATATGAATAAATTGTACTATTTTGAAATCAAAATTCAATTATAATTTATAATATATTACTTTACATCCTATATTATAGAAATAATATTTTCGACAGCGCTGTTTTATATTTACATAAAAATATGAATTACAAATTATTCTTGTAAACTGTCTATAATAATATTATGGTTATACCTTAATAAAATTTGAAATGATGTTAAAATAAAGAACAACTTCAATGAATAATTATAATTTTCATAAATTAGCTGACAAATTATTTTTAAAAATAGAAAAAGAAATTGATAGATACTGTGGAAAGGAAGACATTGATTGTGAAATACACTACAATATGATAACAATAGATCTTAATAACAAAAATAAAATAATTATTAATCGACAAGAAGCACTACATCAAATTTGGTTAGCTACTAAAAATTGTGGATATCATTTTTCATATATACAAAAACAATGGATATGTAACCGTACTAAAAAAAATTTTTGGGACATTCTAGAACAATCATGTTCAAAACAAACTAATAGTAATATAGTTTTTTCTGTAAATAGATAATAATATAAATATTAATAATTGATCTAATATAATAAACTTTTAATAACTGAATAACGTAAATTCATTAATGAATCATTTTAAAGTATAATTTTATGATTAATATCACCTATTAATATATAATTAATACCATTTAAAGTATTTTAGTAATTAAATTATTATACAAAAAAATCATAAAACAATTTTATAAATAATTTAAATTATACACATTTTACATAAAATTATTGTTCAATGGCTATTTTATAAATTAAAAAATAGAAATTAACTTATAACAATATTATGAATTAAAAAAAAGAAAAAATGTTTTATTTTAGATATATTTATTTCGGTGAGAGAGGATTTGAACCTCTGACCTACTGGTCCCAAACCAGTTGCGCTGCCAAACTGCGCTACTCACCGATAACAAATTCTAAATAAAAATAAGTTAACGTACAATTTTTGGGTGACCAATGGGGATCGAACCCATGACATCTGGAATCACAATCCAGGACTCTACCAGCTGAGCTATGGCCACCATATTTAATAAAACTATACTTTTTTATGCGTTCGTCAGGATTTGAACCTGAGACTTCTACCTTCGGAGGGTAGCGCTCTATCCAGCTGAGCTACGAACGCTTTATATAAATACTATAATCTTTATATTATGAGTATTTTTTTATAATGTCTAGTGTTTTTTAAAAGTAATTAATTATTTCACTGTTATACTTTCATGAAACTCCGAATTTCTTAAAGTATATAGAAGTATTAAATATATTATTTAAAAAATAATTACAAAATGATTATAAACATAATATTTTCCATATAGTTTTTATGATGTAATATTTTCTATATAAGTATCACAATGTTTATTAGGAAAATTTTAATTTAAATCTTGAATAGAAAACACTTAATTATATTTATTTCAATAATAGTAATAAACTATTGAAACAAAAACAATCATGAACGTTTCATCATATCAAAAAATTCATAATTAGTTTTAGTCATAGCCAATTTATTTATTAGAAATTCCATAGCATCGATTTCACTCATTGGATGAATGATTTTTCTTAAAATCCACATTTTTTGTAATTCATCAGGTTGAGTTAGTAATTCTTCTTTTCTTGTTCCTGATCGATTATAATCAATAGCTGGAAAAACTCGTTTTTCTGCTATTTTTCTTGATAATGGTAATTCCATATTACCCGTTCCTTTAAATTCTTCATAAATTACTTCGTCCATTTTTGAACCTGTGTCAATCAATGCCGTTGCTATAATAGTTAAACTACCGCCTTCTTCTACATTACGTGCAGCTCCAAAAAATCGTTTTGGTCTATGCAATGCATTCGCATCAACTCCACCTGTTAATACTTTTCCTGATGATGGAACTACTGTATTATAAGCTCGTGCTAATCTTGTAATAGAATCTAATAATATAATAACATCTTTTTTGTGTTCTACTAATCTTTTTGCTTTTTCAATTACCATTTCTGCTACTTGAACATGTCTAGAAGCTGGTTCATCGAATGTAGAAGCTACTACTTCTCCTTTAACTAATCTACACATTTCAGTTACTTCTTCTGGTCTTTCATCTATGAGTAAAACCATTAATACACAATCAGGATGATTATAAGCGATACTTTGTGCTATATTTTGTAAAAGCATTGTTTTACCAGCCTTTGGTGGTGCAACAATTAAACCTCTTTGACCTCTTCCAATAGGTGATGCTAAATCTAATACTCGAGCTGTTAAATCTTCAGTAGAACCATTGCCTCTTTCCATTCTCAAACGAGAATTAGCATGTAAAGGAGTTAAGTTTTCAAATAAAATTTTACTTCTAGCATTTTCTGGTTTATCATAATTTACTTCATTAACTTTTAACAGAGCAAAATATCTTTCACCTTCTTTAGGAGGGCGAATTTTTCCAGAAATAGTATCACCGGTTCGTAAATTAAATCGTCTAATTTGACTAGGAGATACATAAATATCGTCGGGTCCAGCTAAATACGAGCTATCAGAAGAACGCAAAAAACCAAATCCATCTTGTAAAATTTCTAATACTCCATCTCCAAATATGTCTTCTCCACTTTTTGCATGTTGTTTTAATATAGAAAAAATGATATCTTGTTTTCTCATACGTGCTAAATTTTCTAGTCCTGCATTATCGCCAAGAACAATTAATTCAGAGACTGGTATATTTTTCAATGCAGTAAGATTCATAATGATAGGTTCTTAGTAAAATCAGAGTCAATCTCGGGATGATTTTTGATAGATACAATAAAATAATCAATACAGGTTTTAATTAATTCTTATAATATTTATATACTATTTAACTAACAATATTTTTAAAGTAAAGTAACATTTAATACTACCACATTGGTAGTATTAAATCTATTATTTTTAAAAAGTTTTAATATTTTCAATAAAAAAGTAAATATAATTTCTAACTTATTTTAAATTGGTATCTAGAAACAATTTTAACTGCAGTTTAGACAAAGCACCAATTTTAGTTGCTATTAATTCACCTTCTTTAAATAATAGTAATGCAGGAATACCTCTGATAGAATATTTTGGGGCAGTATTAGGATTAGAATCAATATTTATTTTAGCTACAACTATTTTATTATTATATTCTAAAGAAATTTCTTCTAAAATAGGTGCTAAAATCTTACATGGATTACACCAATCTGCCCAAAAATCAACTAATATTGTTCTATTTGACTCTAAAACACTTTTGTTAAAGTTATCATCAGTTAAATTAATTACATTTCCTTTCATATTTATCTCTAATAGAAGTTACTATTCGTAAAATAAAATTTGTTTTAACGAAATATAAATAGTTTATATATTTAAATATGATATATCTACTTTAAACACTTACGTACGTTTTTAATGTACATTAACTGTTTTTCAGTGAAAATATTGACTTTTGTTTTTATATTATATGTATTCCAAAATAAATCGTTTCTTGGTAATTCTAATAAAAACCGACTAGGTTTAGTATAGATTAATTCTCCATATTGACACCGAATATTAGAATAACTAAGAAACAACTCTTTTTTTGCTCTAGTAATCCCTACATAAGCTAATCGTCGCTCTTCATCAACGTTACTATTAATAGAACTATAATGTGGTAGAATCCCTTCTTCCATTCCTATTATAAATACGTACGAAAATTCTAATCCTTTAGAAGCATGTAATGTCATTAATTGAACTTTATTACTATTTAGTTCTGTATTATTTAAATCATTTTGAAGAATGAATTGTGTGATAATATCTGACAAAATAGTAGACTTATCTTTATTTTTATCCACTAATTCAGAAATCCAATTTAATAATATATACACATTTTTAATACTTGTTTCGCATAATTTTTTATTTTTTATACTTTTAAGCAACCAAGCTTCATATTTTATACTAGATATAAAGTTATTTAACGCCAACATAGGTTGAGCATAAATATCTTTTCTTAATTTTTTTATTAATGTTATAAATTTTTTTAATGTGTTAAAACTACGATTTGTTAAAATAAATTGTAATCCAATATCATTACTAGAATCAAATAAACTTTTTTTTCTAATTTTACTCCATTCTTTTAACTTATTAATAGTGATATTACCTATTCCTCTAGGAGGCTTATTTATTATTTTTAAAAAAGCTATATCATCATTTGGATTTAATATTAATTTTAAATATGCTAATAAATCTTTAATTTCAGGTCTTAAAAAAAATGACGAATTAGTTACAACATAATACGGAATTTTTGAATTTAGCAACATTTTTTCAAATATTTTGGCTTGGTAATTATTTCGATATAGTATAGCATAATCTTGATATTCTGTTTTATTTAAAGACTTATGAGCTAAAATATTTTTTAGCACTAATCTAGCTTCTTCTTCTTCGTTTTTAGCAGATATTATATTTATACTCGGACCATATTCTAAGTTAGAAAATAGTTCTTTTTTAAAAAAATGAGGATTATTTTTTATTAATATATTAGCTACTCTTAAAATTCTACCAGAAGAACGATAATTATGTTCCAATTTTATTACATTTAATTTTGGATAATCTTTTTTTAATAAGGAAAAATTATGTGTTCTAGCTCCTCTCCAAGAATAAATTGATTGATCATCATCTCCAACTAAAGTAAAATTAATATTATCTGTATTTAATAATTTTATTAATTCATATTGAATTAAATTAGTATCTTGGTACTCATCAACCAACAAATATTTAATGTGATTTTCCCATTTTTTCCTTAAGGTTGCATTATTTTTCAGTAATAATGTAGGCAAAAAAACTAAATCATCAAAATCTAACGTATTGCATGATTTAAGATAAGATTGATATAATTTATAATAATAAGCACAATTTTTTTCTAAAACAGATTTAGCATGTTTTGTTGCATCACAAGCATTTATTAATTTATTTTTCCAATTTGAAATGATTATACGAATCGTTTTCAAAAATGTTTTGTCTTTCTTTTTAGTAATATGTTTCAAAGCAGACATTTGATCGTGTTCATCAAAAATTGAAAAATTAGATTTAATATTTAAATGACATAATTCGGATTTAATAATTTTTAAACCTAATGAGTGAAAGGTAGAAATAGTAATTTTTTTTATGATGCTACAAGGTAACTGATGAGCAATCCTGCTCTTCATTTCTTTAGCTGATTTATTTGTAAATGTAACAGCAAAAATATTATTTGGATTAAAATGACATTTTTTTATTAAATAAACAATTTTTTTAATAATCACTTGTGTTTTTCCTGATCCTGCTCCAGCTAAAATTAAGCAAGGACCAGAAATACAGTGAACGGCTTTTTTTTGATTAACATTTAAGTCCATATTAAAATGTGCAATATTATATTTTATTTATCAATAAAGTATTATAACATTATTTTTATCGTTAAATATAACAATTCTAATACTATTTTATATACAATAAAATAGTATTATTTGGTTTTAATAGGTACCATACTAGTCATATATTGTCTTAATTTTTTTCCAATAATCTCTATAGGATGACTTTCAATCTTGGCATTAACTTTATATAAAGTTATGTTATCTAATTCTGAAGTAGAAATTTTGTTACCAAGATCACCAGGTTGTAATTCATTCATAAATTTTTGAAGTAATGGTATAGCTGCATGCGAAAAAAGATAACTTCCATATTCAGCAGTATCCGATATTACCAAATTCATTTCATACAAACGCTGTCTAGAAATAGTATTAGCTATTAAAGGTAATTCATGTAATGATTCATAATACGCTGATTCTTCTTTAATTCCTGTTTCAATCATAATTTCAAATGATAACTCAATGCCTGCTTTTAATATTGCTACCATTAATAATCCATTATCAAAATATTCTTGTTCTGGTATTTGTTTGTAATAGATATTACATTTCTCAAAATCAGTATTTTGTATTTCTGTTCTCCATTCTTTTAATTGTTGATCATTATTTTTCCAATCGAACATCATATTTTTAGAAAATTCTCCTGAAATAATATCGTCCATATGTTTCCTAAACAACGGAAAAAATATTTTTTTTAACTTTTTAGAAAGAAAACATGCTCTAATTTTAGCAGTATTAGACAATCGATCTAACATTAATGTGATTCCACCATGTTTTACTGATTCAGTAATAACTTCCCATCCTGTTTGAATCAATTTACCTGCATAACTTGAATTAACTCCCTGAAAAATAAGTTGGTTATAAAGAACTAAAGAACTTGCTTGCAACATTCCGCATAAAATAGTTTGCTCACCCATTAAATCTGATTTAACTTCTGCTATAAATGAAGAGTATAAAATTCCTGCATGATGACTTCCAATTGAAATAGCCCATGATTTTGCAATTTGAAATCCAATATCATGTGGATTATTATCAGAATGTACTGCAATTAATGCAGGAACCCCAAAACCTCGTTTATATTCTTCTCTTACCTCTGTTCCTGGACATTTTGGAGCAACCATAATAACTGTAATATCATTTCGTATTAATTGTCCTACTTCAACAATATTAAACCCATGCGAAAAACCCAGAACTGAATTAGGTTTCATAAATTTTTGTAATACATTCACTACTTGTTCATGCTGTTTATCAGGAGTTAAATTTATAACTAAATCTGCTGTAGGAATGATATTTTCATATGTTCCTACGAAAAAACCATTACTAGTTGCATTTATCCATGATTGATTTTTATTAAAGATAGAATCATCACGTAACGCATAAGAAATATTTAAACCTGAATCACGCATATTTAATCCTTGATTTAAACCTTGCGATCCACATCCCACAATAACAATATTTTTTCCTTTTAAAACATTATTTTTTTCAGAAAGAAATTGTTTATCTATTAATTTACATTTTTGCAAATTAATTAATTTTTGACGAAAATTAAGTGAGTTAAAATAATTTTTCATAAATAGTCCAATTTTAAATAAAATAATTGTACGTTAAAACTATTAAAATAATTTTTTATATAATAAATTTTAAAATCATATTTTTCTGACTGCTCCTTGATCAGCGCTCATTGCAAAAAATGCGTACATTTTTAACGCAGGAGATACATAACGCTGACGATACAAAGGAGTATAAGATAATGATCCTTTTTTATTTTCATTTTCAATTCTTAATAATAATTCATCATTAGTAATATCTAAATGTATAATACGATCAGGAATATTAATATTAATGCAATCATTATTCTTAATTAAAGCAATATTACCTTTGCTAGCTGCTTCAGGTGAAATGTGTCCTATTGATAAACCCGAAGTCCCCCCAGAAAATCGCCCATCTGTTATTAAAGCACAATGTTGATCTAATCCCATTGATTTTAGATAAGTAGTTGGGTATAACATTTCTTGCATACCAGGACCACCTTTAGGTCCTTCATAACGTATTACTATTACATGACCTTTTTGTATTTTACCTTCTAAAATTGCTTTAACTGCATCTTCTTGACTTTCAAATACTATAGCATTACCTGTAAATATTAAATTATCTTTTTTTACTCCAGCGGTTTTAACAACACAACCATTTTTTGCAATATTTCCATATAATATAGCTAATCCTCCATCATTACTAAAAGCAAATTCGTAAGATCTAATACATCCTTTTTGACGATCTTTATCAAGCTTAGGCCACCTATATGATTGTGTAAATGGTATAATAGTCTTTTTTCCGAATGGTCCAGCACGATACATATTAATTATGTTTTTATCTTTTGTTGTTAAAATATCGTATATATTTAATGTTGTTTCTAAATTTAATCCCAATACATTATTTATATTTTTGTTTAGTAAATTAATACGATTTAATTCTGCTAGCAGACCCATAACTCCACCAGCTCGATGAAAATCTTCCATATGATATGTAGTACTATTAGGAGAAATTTTACATAAATGAGGTACTTTTTTAGATAAACTATCAATATCTGAGATTGTAAAATCAATATTACCTTCTTTAGCAATTGCTAACAAATGTAATATAGTATTCGTTGATCCTCCCATAGCAATGTCTAAAGACATAGCGTTTAAGAAAGATTGTCTTGAAGCAATATTCCGAGGCAATAAATTTTCATTATTATTTTTATAATAATCTTCAGTAATTTTGACTATTAATCTTCCTGCTTGAATAAATAACTTTTTTCTATCTACATGAGTTGCTAACAATGTACCATTACCGGGTAATGATAAACCTAACGCTTCAGTTAAACAATTCATAGAATTAGCAGTAAATAAACCAGAACAAGAACCACAAGTAGGACAAGAAGAATCTTCAATTTGACTAACTAAATCATCAGAAGAATTAGGATCTACACTGTATTTTATAGCATCTATTAAATCTATTTTTATTTCTTTTTCATTTATAAAAATTTTTCCAGATTCCATAGGACCACCGGAAATAAATATACACGGTATATTTAAGCGTAATGCTGCCATTAACATTCCTGGTGTAATTTTATCGCAATTAGAAATACAAATCATGGCATCTGCACAATGAGCATTAATCATGTATTCTATAGAATCTGCTATTAATTCACGAGATGGAAGAGAATAAAGCATACCAGAATGGCCCATAGCAATTCCATCATCTATAGCAATTGTATTAAATTCTTTAGCAACTCCTCCTGTTAATTTAATTTCACTTGAAATGAGCTTACCTAAATTTCTTAAATGAATATGACCTGGAACAAATTCAGTAAAAGAATTAACAACAGCAATGATTGGTTTTTTAAAATCTAAATCTGTCATTCCTGTAGCTTTCCATAATGATCTTGCTCCTGCCATGTTACGTCCTTGAGTAGTTGTTGAAGAACGATATTTTGGCATTATTTTCCCTTAAAAAAGATGATACATTTAAAAATATAAAATCATTATTTACATTTTTAATATAAATTTTTATAAAAATTGATTTATTTTAAAGAAAGGATATATGGTAATTATATATTCGAATAGTAATTTAAAAGTACAAATATAAATGAATTTAAAATGAATAAAGTAGTATGTTCCTATTATTAATAACAAAAAATTTATAAATTATTTCAGGGGCGAAGGGAATTGAACCCCTAACTTTCGGTTTTGGAGACCGATGCTCTACCAATTGAACTACACCCCTAGTTCTTTAAATCACAATTATAATTAGAAAATAATTATTTTATCAATATACTATTAAATATAGTTCAAGTCTAGTATAAAATTTAATTTATGAATTAAACTTAACTATCTTCTTAAATTGTTTATTATTTATTCTTTCGTAATACTATATATAAAGCGTTTTCTGAAGATATTTTATTTTTGTATAATTAAATTATAATTTAATTTAACAATCGTAAACATGATTGATAAATATAAATGAATTTTATTATTGTAGGTAGAACATATTGTTATGAAACTTCCAATTTATTTAGATTATGCTGCAACTACACCAATGGAACCTCAAGTAATGAAAAAAATGCAACAATTTTTAACATTAGAAGGTACATTTGGAAACCCAGCTTCTCGCTCACATCAATTTGGATGGAAGGCTGAAGAAGCAGTAGATATTGCAAGACATCAAATTTCCGAATTAATTAACGCAGATTTTCGAGAAATAATTTTTACTTCAGGTGCTACTGAATCTAATAATTTAGCAATTAAAGGTGTTTCTGATTTTTATAAAAGAAAAGGAAATCATATTATTACAAGTAAAACAGAACACAAATCAGTATTGGATACTTGTAGATATTTAGAAAATAAGGGAATGCGTGTGACGTATCTTACTCCATTAAAAAATGGAATAATTGATTTATTACAACTAAAAAAAAAGATTTGTAAGAATACTATACTTATTTCTATTATGCATGTGAATAATGAAACTGGTGTAATACAAGATATCAAAAGTATATCTGATATTTGTAAATATTATGGAATTTTGTTTCATGTTGATGCTACTCAAGGCATAGGTAAATTACACATTAATCTTAAAAAATTAAAAATAGATTTAATGTCTTTTTCTGCTCATAAAATTTATGGCCCTAAAGGCATTGGAGGATTATATGTGCGACGTAAACCTCGTGTAAGATTATCTGCTCAGATTCATGGAGGAGGACATGAAAGAGGTATGAGATCAGGTACTCTTCCTGTACATCAAATTGTAGGTATGGGCATGGCATATTATCTTGCAAAAAAAAATATCGATAATGATTATTTATATTTAACTAAATTACGAAACGATTTATGGAATGGACTTAAAGATATTGAAGAAGTATATTTAAATAGCAATCTTAATAATGGATCTCCTCATATATTAAATGTTAGTTTTAATTATGTGGAAGGTGAATCCTTAATTATGGCACTAAAAGATATAGCTATATCATCAGGTTCAGCATGTACTTCCGCTAGTTTAGAGCCTTCATATGTATTGCGTGCATTAGGTTTAAAAGATGAACTAGCACACAGTTCTATTCGCTTTTCTATTGGACGTTTTACTACTAAATTAGAAATAGAGTATACTATTAAAATAGTACATACAGCTATTGATCGTTTGAGAAATTTATCACCTTTATGGGAAATGTTTAAATCAGGAATTGATTTGGACACTGTAAAATGGACACATGATTGATTTTAAATAAATATTTAAATAGGAAAACAAAATGACTTATAGTAAAAAAGTATTAGATCACTATGAAAATCCGCGTAATGTTGGTTCATTTTCTAGCTCTGATTCTAATATTGGGAGTGGATTAGTAGGCGCTCCAGCATGTGGAGATGTAATGAAATTGCAAATAAAAGTAGACGATAATGAAATCATAAAAGATGCTTGTTTTAAAACATACGGTTGTGGATCAGCAATTGCTTCTAGTTCTTTAGCTACAGAGTGGATTATAGGTAAATCATTGTCAGAAGCTGAAAATATCAAAAATACAAATATAGCAGAAGAACTAGATTTACCTCCCGTGAAGATACATTGTTCGATTTTAGCGGAAGATGCTATTAAAGCAGCAATTTTAAATTATAGAAATAAAAAAAAAGTTAAATAAAATATTATAAACATTTATTGGATAAATTTATAACACCAAACGTGTTGAAAATTTAAATTTGTTTCAACACGTTTAAAATAGCTAATATATTATTTAAACATTATTTAAATGGGAATATATATGAATTATTTTCAATTATTTAATTTACCACAAGCTTTTGATATTGACATAGAAAAACTTTTATTTCAATTCTATGAACTTCAAAAAAAATATCATCCTGATGCAAACTATAATTCCATAAAACCTGAAAATAATAATATTTTAGAGAAGAGTATATATATAAATAAAGCATATCAAATACTTAAAAATCCATATAAACGTGCTAAATATTTACTGTCATTAAATTTATTTCATTTTAAAGAAGAAAAAAATAATTTATCTGATGAATTATTTTTAAATAAACAACTAAAAATATATGAACAACTAGAAATACTTAAACATCATCCTGAAAGGAAATCAGAACTAAATCAATTATTTGATAAAATAAAATATAAAAAAAATTATTATTTACTAAAATTAGAATTAATGTTTAATAAAAAAAAATGGAAATTAGCAGCAATAACATTATATAAACTATTGTTTTATAAAAAGTTTAAAAAAGTATTAAAAG
Source organism: Buchnera aphidicola (Melaphis rhois) (assembly GCF_005080745.1). NCBI lineage: Bacteria > Pseudomonadati > Pseudomonadota > Gammaproteobacteria > Enterobacterales > Erwiniaceae > Buchnera > Buchnera aphidicola. The sequence continues at coordinate 611,959 of NZ_CP033004.1, forward strand.
AATTAATTAAAAAAAATAAATATTGAATAATGTACTAGGAAACAATTATGATAACAATAAAAAGAATTAATAAAAATTCTCAAAAGTTCATAACTCAAGAAAATGATATCATATCCTTTGGAATTGATTTTGGCACTACTTATTCGCTGATAGCTACTGCTAATCTAACAGATGTTGCTATTATTTCCGACAGCAAAAACCGTGCTCTTTTACCTTCAATAGTAAATTATAGTTTTTCTAAACCCATTGTTGGGTGGAAAGCACGAAATATGAGTGTTAATGATCCTATTAATACGATAACATCTATCAAACGTTTCATTGGAAGTTCATTAAAGGAAATTAAAAAATTATATCCTGATTTACCATATAATTTTAAAAGTAATACAAGCGATACTGTTGAATTTATTATAAATAATACTGTATTAAACACTATAGATATATCTAGTCAAATTTTCAACACATTAAAAAATCGAATAATTACTTTGTTTGGCCAAAAAATAAATAGAGTGGTAATTACTGTTCCAGCAAATTTTAATGATACACAAAGACAAGAAATAAAAAAATCAGCACAATTAGCAAATTTAAATGTATTACGTTTATTAAACGAACCCACTGCAGCTGCAATTGCATATGGATTACACCTTAAAAAAAAAGGAATTATTGCAATATACGATTTAGGTGGAGGAACATTTGATATCTCTATATTAAATTTACATAATAGAGTATTTGAAGTATTATCTACTTCTGGAAGCATGAATCTAGGAGGAGATGATATTGATTATTTATTATTAAAATATATTAAAAATAAAATAATACCATTACATTCAGATGATTTATCACTTCAAAAAGAATTATTAAATCTTGCTCAATCAATTAAAATTCAGTTAAGTTTTAAACATTATGTTACTACTATATTTAAATCACATAGTTTTTGTATTACACGAATGGAATTTAATAATGTCATTCAACCTATAGTTTTAAAAACATTAAATATTTGTAAACATGTTATACATGATGCTAAAATTTCTATAGAAAATATAGATCATGTTATTTTAGTAGGAGGTTCAACGTATATTCCTATAATAAGACAGCGTGTTATGGAATATTTTAAGAAAAATCCTTTATTTTCAATTAATCCAGATGAAGTCGTAGTTGCAGGGAGTGCTATTCAAGCAAATATGTTAACTAAAAAAAACAAAGTAAATAATATAATATTATTAGATGTTATTTCTCAATCATTAGGAATTGAAGTAATGGGTAATATAGTTGAAAAAATTATTTATAAAAATACTAAAATTCCTATTTCACAAACAAGAGAGTTTACAACATTCAAAGATAATCAAAAATCTATACTTATTCATATTGTACAAGGTGAAGAAAGTTCAGTATTCAAATGTAAATCATTATCTCGATTTGTTTTAAAAAATATCCCAGAAAAACCAGCTGGAAAAGTAATTGTTATTGTAAAATTTCAGATAGATGTTGATGGATTATTATCTATTACTGCTAAAATAAAATCAACAAAAATTGAGCAAAAAATATTTATTGATTCTAATTATACATGAAATAAATTAATAATTATCAAATATTTATATTTAATAATTTTAACCTATTAATTTTAAATAAAATATTTATTTATATTAGATGGTTTATTATGAAAACATTTTGTGCTATTTTTATAAATTGTTGTATCAAAAAATTTTTTAATATACATTTGATAATAATTAATTTTATTAAAAAAATGAGATTATATTATGCCAAAAATTACGTTTTTGCCTCATAAAATATTATTACCAAAGGGTGGAATATTCTATGCTAAAAAAGGGGAAACAATTTTAGAAGTTGCTTTAAAAAATAACATAAATATTGAACACTCTTGCAATAGAGCTTGTATATGTACTACATGCCATTGTTTCGTAAAAAAAGGATATTTTTCTTTATCAGCTTGTCAAGAAGAAGAAGAGGATATCCTTGATAAAGCATGGGGAGTTCAGTTAGATAGTAGACTTAGTTGTCAAGCTAAAATTAAAGATCATGATATAGAAGTTGAAATTCCTATATATACTATAAATCAATTTTAATATTTTTTTAACTCAATTCATTTTTTATGAAATATAAATTATAATTTTAATAGACTTTGTTTTAAAAGATATATTGTATAAAATATAGTTTTTACAGATATATCGTAATTTTTTACAATATTTGTTAAAATATTTAATAAAATTATTGTTTTGAAATTGATTTTGAAAATGGATTATTATTATTTTTAAAATAAAAATGTATGGGATTACCTTGTATTTTAAGATGTTTGATAAAATGGTTAGAAAGATATTTTTTATAAGAATTTGAAAGGTTACCTAATTTATTTCCATGTATAATAATAGTTAATGGATTTCTTTGTCCTAAATGTGCATATTTTAATTTTGTTCTATGTCCTTGTATAATAGGTGGTTGGTGTTTATCTACTGCTAACTTCATAATTTTAGTTAATTTAAAGGAATTTATTTGTTGTATAGAATGTTTAAAAATTTTATTAATAGAAATAAATAATTTGTCTATTCCTAATTTATTAGTAGCAGAGATGAAATGAACTTTTCCAATATTCATTATTTTTAATTTTTTTGAGCATATGATTTTTTCTTTGTCATGTTTAGATATTTTATCATATTTATTAAATACTATCATAATTCCACAACCCTGATTAATTATATAATTAAATAATATTATATCTTGATCAGATATTACTTCTGTGGCATCTAACATTAATATAATTATATTAGCTAATTTTATGACATGTAATGCTTGTTTAACAGAATTTTTTTCTATTTTATTAGTAATTTTGTTTTTTTTTCTTATTCCTGCTGTATCAATAAAAATATAGTTATTATTTTTATATGAAGTAATATTCCAAACGACATCTCTGGTAGTACCAGGCATATTGTCTGTAATCATTCTTTTTTCGTTAAGAATGCTATTTATTAAAGTAGATTTTCCTACGTTTGGCTTTCCAATAATGGCTATTTTAATAGTATTGATATCTTCTTTAAATCGAAAGTGATCTTGTTCTTTTTTAAAAAGAATAGGATATAAAGAGTTTTTGTAATTTTTTTGTAAAGTTTTTGATAGTATAGTTGTAAAATATTTTTTTATTAAAATTGTTATTCCTATTCCATTAGTAGCTGAAATTGCATGGATATTTTTAAATCCTAATGAATAAAATTCCGATGTGCTTAACTCAATTTTTAATCCATCTATTTTATTAACTAATACTAGTATGTTTTTTTTGTATTTTCTAATTTTTTTAGCAATATCTAGATCTTCACTTACTAATCCATCGCGAGCACTAACTAAAAAACAAATTAAATCAGCTTCTTTAACAGATAATATAACTTGTTCTAACATTTTTTTATTTAATTTTTTTTTTTGTTGTTTATTCCAGCTGTATCGACAATTATTATTGTATTTTTTTTTATTGTTAAGCATCCATATTTACGATCTCGAGTAACTTCTGATGCATTTGATACTAATGCGTTACGTGTTTGAGTTAATTTATTAAATAAAGTAGATTTTCCAACATTAGTTCTTCCAATTAATGTAATTAAAGAAAACATGATAATCACCTTGTAATTTTATATTAAATATTATTAATTACTAATTTTTATATTTAAATTATTAAATTTTATATTTATTATTTAATGTTCTATTTTTAAAATATGTGCTGTATTTTTAGTACGAAAAATTTTTTGATATTTTATAAATTATAAATTTTTTCTTTTAAAATCATTTTTAATGTTATTCCAAGAACTATCAGTAATACGATTAATAGTTTTTATAGTTTCTAGTTTATTACCTAGTTGAAACTGTATTTTAGCAATATTTAATATGATTATATTTAGAATATTAGAATCTAATGTATGTTTTAGACTATATTTTAACACTAATAAAGCATTACTTAGTTCTTTATTGTTTACATATATTTTAGACAAATATAAAGATGCTAAAGAACTATATATATTATTTTGGTTATTATTTATAAATTTAATAAGATTATCTATGGATTCTTTATTTTTAATATTACTTGACTGTATTATTTTTTTATAATTTTCTATATCACTATTATTATCTAGACTAAATATATCATAATAAAAAATAAAAAATAAAAAAATCAAAATAAATAGAAATATACTACTTTTTTGAGTGTAATTTAAGTCAGAATTTATTGCTATATGTTTTTTTTTAAACATATTTAAGTATGACCTGCAATTGAATTTCAATAAATCTTATTGTTATTTATAGTATTAATTTATCTGTGCTATTGCAAGTAATTTCATCAAATATTAAAAGTATACAATTAAAGTTTGTCTTTGATATGTGCTGAATTAAGATTTATACCTTATATGCAACTGTGCTTTTGTATATTTGCATATAAATTGTGAAATTTTTTTTGAATAATAATTTTAATAATATATGCTTATATACTTAAATATATTTATA